>JBHENH010000010.1:39422-43354 GCA_046262135.1 Pyrinomonadaceae bacterium | reverse complement strand
GGCGTGAAAGGTTTAGCTTGTGCGACAACCTGATTATTGTTTCGCGCGTCTGTCGAACGATGCGAAGTGTGAAGACTAGTGTGTTAGATCGAAGTCGAGTTGTTACTTGAAGAGGGGAGTGAATACCCATCCGTCGTGGCGGTCGATTCCGTAGTAATACAAGATCGATTTGTTTCTGTTACGACTGGCGACACCAATGAAAGGACCCGACGCGTCGTCGTCATCAGCGGACGACAATCCGGTGCTCGCGATGCCTAGCGTTGGAATCACCGGAGGAGCCATAAGTTGTTCTACAGCTTTGAGTTGGCGGTCCCTTGTGACAGGCCGGATGTTCTCAGTAAACAACATTAGAGAGCGCTGAAAATCAGCTAATCCGGTTGACCGAGGACGAATCAATCTCCACTCGCCAGATTCGTCGAGAGGATCTCGGGCGGCTGAGGCACGCAAGATCTGAATCTTCTGCGTTCCCCTCGATAAACCTTCGAGAAGTTGATCGATCGATTTCGGCAATGCAGCATCACCCTGCCCTGCTCTGCTTTCTTGATAGGAATAATAGATTCGAATTGCCTCAGCTACTTGTTCTCCGCGAAAGATTGTCTCTATTTCTCGCTCGCGTTGGGCTTGCTGACGAATAACCGGTGCGGCTGCCATCGCAAAAAGGGCAAGCACTGTCATCAACGCAAGGAGGGCAACTAAGGTGTAACCTTCCTCCCGTTGCGGCTTTGAGCGCTGAAATCGCCGAATGGGTTCGCGCAGACGCCCAGCCGCTAAAACCCATATCTTGTGGTGTGGTCCATTCCTATGGTTCATCGTCTTCGCTGTCGACTCTCGGTGTCGCCCGTTGAAGCGGGCTTCCTCTATCACCCTGGTTGGTCAAGGCCAGCGTATGTTTGATCTTCAAATTCGTATCAACGAGTACCAACTCTTTCTCGGATATGCTCGTGACACGAAATCGCCCTCCTAAGACATCTCCTCGTTGCACGTTGAGCGTATCTTTGCTTGCTTTGTCCTGGAGCATTGCGGTGTCAATGTGCCGCACGGTGCCGATAATACCAACATATGTGTAATTAGGAACCGGTGGCGCTGCTACGCTGAGGGTTGCAGAATTTGAGTAGAGGCTTCCGTCAGAGGACCGCAGGATCACCTGGCGCGAGCCCGCGTTGGCAATTAGTGAGGCTGGAACGGTAGCAGAGAGTTGCTGTGGGCCGAGATACCGAGTAGGCAATTCATTATTATCGATTACCACGCGCACTTGCGGAGTCAGTTTGTCACCCGATATCTCCAGGGTAAAGTCGCCCGTTCTTGCATAAACGTTCGGCGGAGACAGCCCTGCTAAAAGTAGCGGAGGTACTGGCGTGGGTGTCGGCGTAGCAATCGAAGGCACCACAACAGGGGGCGGTGGTGGTTCATAATAGATAAATATATTGCGCTTTGCTTCCGGCACTGAGACAGGAGAATTCACAAAGTTAATTGGGCGCAACCGATCTAACGCCTCAACATCCAAATTGCCGTCTGTGGTAGGCGACGGTTCGCGGACTGAAGCACGAATCGTTGACCGCGGACCTGTTTGGCCTGTAGCACGTGGCGCCGGTTTGGCAGAGTTACTACCAAAACCGATAAGCGCCCACCAGAGAAAAACGATTGCAGCCAAACCCAGGAGGCCGGCCAGTATCAGCTTTTTCCTTTCATTCGGATTTTGGATGTCTATCTTCTGCATCTGAATGCCGACTCTTAAGGAGTCGAGACAGCGTCAGTAGTTGTTCGTTGGAAATAGGTCGCCATATCCAAGCGCAAACTTACCAAAGATCCGCGGGGTCCGGCTGAAGCGCCCTCAGCCGCTGGAGAACTGTTCGTTTCAGTCGAGCGCTCCAACTCCACACTGTTGATAATGACAAATTGCTTGTTGGTTTCAAGGTCACGGACAAAACGACGTAGGTTCTGATAAGGCCCTTCGACTGTGACACTGATAGCGATTCCTGGAAAAATGCTTTGCCACTTCGTGTTTGCTGATCTGGATCCAGATGTCCCCGCTTTTGAACCGGACGGATCCAGCGGCGTATAGGTTGGGCCTGAAGTATTACGTAATGCATTTTTACGAATCAGCTGGTTAAGACTGTCATAGAGTCCCATGCGGCCACGATCAACTCCCACTAAGTGATTACCTTCGAACGACTCAAGACTTTCCGTAATGTTCTGCACCGTAGCCTCAGTGGTTTGTCCCTGACGAAGGAACTCTTGCGAACTCCGCAGTTGACTTTGTAGCAGGGAGCGTTCCACAAGCAATGCCTCGAGACGCGAACGAGTTGGCACTAAAAAGTAAAGATAGCTGGCAATTACGACGAGCAAGACGAATAAGCTGCCAGCCAAGCCAATTACTTCTGCCGGACCAAGGACACTGAGTTGGCGGGAGACCTTAAGTCCCTGAAGCCGTGAACGCACTACCGTGCGGCCAGAAGCGCGCTGCTGTTGCGGTGCTTGTTCGCTCATCGGGTCGCTCCTTCCGACGACAGGCTGGCCGGCCCGTTGAGAGCAACGGGAGGCGTAGCGATCGGCGCTCCAGCTAGTGGATGATATACGACATATAACTCATACTCGGCGCCCGACTCGCCACGACCACGCTGCAACGTCTGGGACCGTAACTCGGCGTGAAAGATTCCCGCCCGATCCATTTCCGCAATCATCTCTGTAACCGTAGCCGGAGCCTTCGCGACAACGGTCAGTTCCAATTCCGCAAGGGTCTCTTCGCCGTGCGTGGCTACTTCCCGCACGGCGATCCTTTTGACTCGAACGCTCCCCGGCAAGGCCGACTCAAGATCCGCAAACAAACGTGACCACGAGAAGCGTTTCCGATCGACAAGTGTGTGAGCGGCGTCCAGCGTTTGGAGTTGCTCGGGCGTTAAGGAGTTTTTAACTGCCTCGGCCTGTTGACGAAGACTTTGCGCCTGTTGTCGTAGCGTATTGATGTCCTTTTGGACAACTGCCACCTGGACCGCGGCATTTCTCGTCCCACGCAGGATAAAAACGAGGGACACCAAAGAGACAAAAATCACAACTCCGATGACCACCCAGGGCAGCGCGCGGTTATTAAATGGCTTACTCGCGAGATTAAGTTTAGTTGGCATCGTAAATCTTTGAAATGCGGAGTTTCATCACCAGAACCCAATGGGAGAAGCATACACGCCTCAATTAAACGGGTGCAACCGAGCGTGAATCCGCACACTTTCACCTTTCAATACACGCCGTTCAGACCCCAGCGGTTCATTTATATAGGGGGGTCTGTAAGCCTCGGGGAAGATCAGCTGCGCCTGGGGGGGAGTGGACCTTCAGTCATTGCCAGTGAAGGGCGGTAGGCGCAGATGCGGTTCCGACCGCTTCGTTTCGCGCGATATAGAGCGGAATCAGCAAGCTCGACTAGTTGAATGGGATCGGTAGCGTCGTCGGGAAATGCGGCAACGCCGATGCTTATAGTAATGCGATGGGTTGTGTCGCTATTCGGGGAGTCCTTGCGACTTACTGAAAACTCATGCTGTTCCAGCGCTACTCGAACACGTTCGGCCGCAACTAAGCCTTGCGCATAGTTTGCATCTAACAAAAACGCAGCAAACTCTTCGCCGCCAAATCGAGAGGCCACGTCGCCCGCACGCAGCGCCTCCTTAATGACGCGGCCTGTTTCCGCGAGAGTCTTGCTGCCGACCAGATGACCGTAAGTGTCGTTAACTTCCTTGAAGTGGTCCAGATCCATCATTAGCACGCAAAAAGGACGCGCTTCAGACTCTGCCCGCGCAGACTCGCGCCACAATTCCGAGAAGAACGACTTGCTGGTAAGCAAGCCCGTCAGTTCATCGTGCGCGAGAAGTCGATGGATCTGCTGTTGAAATTCACGGTCGATTTCGTCGAGCATGTCAAAGCGAAAAAGGTGATCACCTATTACG
>JBHENH010000010.1:13165-39412 GCA_046262135.1 Pyrinomonadaceae bacterium | reverse complement strand
GTTATCAACTCGCCGTTGACCAGTGTGCCGTTAGTGGATCCCAGGTCGGTAATTCGGTAATAGGTTGCATCGCTATTGGCATCCCGTTCGCTGGTGATGCGCGCATGAAGGCGCGAGGCGCGGGAGTCGTTGAGTCGGACATCAGCCTCCAGCGCGCGACCGATAATGACCTCGTCCCGCTCCAGGGGAATCGGGACGGCCATCAACTCACCGCCAAGAGAAACCAGAGCGGGTCGACGCTCGTTTTGAGTTGATTTAACGTCTGTGGCGGTTCGACGGGGATGGGTTCTGCCAGATCCGTCATCGTTAGAGTTTTGAATGGGCATTCGACAAGCGCGTTGAGCAGCGTTCATGGGTTTGAACGCTTCGGCTCAGGCTAACAACCCTAGGCTAACAGCGTTATCTTACGCGCCTCGTGGGGCTGTAGCAATGTATGTATTAGCATTATCGCCTCTAAAATGGTCGCTTCTTTTTCGGCGCGCGTGGCTTGTAGCACTTAAGCCGCCAGTCCTATAAAATTACTACACAAAAACTCCCAGGCATATTGCGTTGCAACTGGCGAGCTAAAGTCTCGAAGGAGTTTCGTTGAAAGAATCGAAAGAACAAATTACTGCAGTCTGTTCAGAACATGAAGGTCTGTCTGTTGAGCGAGTGGCCGTGGCAACCTTACCGACCGAATGGGGGGAATTCAATATTGCCGGATATCGCTCCCTCGTTAGTGATGAAGAATTCGTCGCACTCTTTAAGGGAGAAATGCGTCGCGAGATACCAACGCTGGTGCGAATTCATTCGCAGTGCTTGACCGGCGACGTTTTTGGATCCACTAAGTGCGACTGCGGACCTCAACTTCACCAGACGATGCAAATGATCGAACGGGAGGGGCGTGGGGCGATAGTTTATCAACAACAGGAAGGGCGCGGCATTGGCATTCTTAATAAGATCCGCGCTTATGCGTTGCAGGACAAAGGAGCCGACACGGTTGAAGCAAATGAACAACTGGGCCTCGCGGTGGACCTGCGTGATTATAAGCAATGTGCCGAAGTCCTGTTTGACCTCGGGCTTTGCCAGGTGCGGGTCATCTCCAATAATCCTCTTAAGCTTCGCGCCCTCGAGGAAGCGGGGTTGAGGATTGTCGAGAGAGTCTCAATTCAAGTTAAAGAACCCGAAAAAGCCGGTGGCTATTTGCGCACGAAAAAAGAAAAATTGGGCCACTTATTATCACTGGACGTTTAGACTCAATCTCCCCGTCAACTTCCCACAACCTCGGTTTCTCTTAAGACTTATGTTGCGATAGGAGGTTGTTCGATGAACAGAGCCACGCGCTTTATCGCCGGTCTAGCCGTAGCATTTTCCTTATTACCAGGCACCTCCAGGACAAATGCCGCTGCGGTCCAGGCCAGGAACATAATTTCCGGAACAGTCTTCGGCGAGAGCCGGCGGCCAGTGGCGGATATTTACGTCGAGTTGTTTGACGACTTTAACGCGAGTTTGCGACGGGGCAAGACCGACGGTTCCGGTCGTTTCACGTTCAGCAATCTGGTCGACGGTCGCTATCGAGTCAAAGTGCTGCCCTTTGGCACTGACTATCTTGAGCAGAGTGAAGATGTTGTTCTTACAAGTGTCTCCTCGACCGCGGGTAGTGGCTCAACGCGTGAGAATCTTGACATTTATCTGAAGCTGAATCCGCGCGCTACCGCGAGTCCATTCTCGGGCGTGGCCGGTGTTGTTTTTGCTCAGGACGTTCCCGCCACCGCTAAGACGCTTTATGAAGACGGCATCAGGCTCTTGCGGGATAAAAAGGAAAAGGAAGGATTTGAGAGCCTGCGTAAGGCAATTGAAATCTTTCCAACATATTATCTCGCTCTCGATCGGCTGGGGGCTGAATACGCGACCCGTGGGATTGCGGACCGCAGTTATCTTCAGGCAGGTTTTGTTTTGCTGGTCAAGGCAGTGGAAGTTAACCCTCGCGGTTTTTCCAGTCTTTTCGGTTTAGGATGGACGGAGTTTCAATTAGGCATGATCGATCACGCTCTGGATCACCTGAAAAACGCGACAAAGATTTATGGTAAGAATCCGGACGCTTTCCTTTGGCTGGGTCAAGCCTACAGACGTAAATCCGCAACGGGTCAGGCAGAAGCTGCTTTCAAGAAGGCCAATGAACTGACCGGGGGGAAAGCCTCGAGCGTCCATTGGCAACTGGCCGGTCTTTACTCCGACCAAAAACGGTATCACGAAGCTGCTGACGAATTTGAACTGTTTCTGAAGACAGAACCGAAGGCAGAGGACGCCGAACAGATTAGGGCACTCATCAAGCAGTTGAGACAAAAACCACCAGTGGTAAAACCGGATTAATCGAAGCAGCGTGCACGCTTGCTAACGCTCGTTCGTCCCTCGAAACGTCTTCACATCTACTTTTCGACTATATCCAAGGAGAAGGTTCATGAATACAGCGTTCAGGTTTGTTCTTACGGTAGTTATGGCGATCGTCGCAATCTCGGTGACGCTGCCGAACACGTCCGCCGCGGTCTCGCCCGATCCCGCCTTGGCAATGCTCCAGGGCAGGAACATCATTTCCGGAACGGTATTTGGAGACACGCGGCGCCCTGTTACGGATCTTTACGTAGAGCTGCTCGACGATTTCAACTCTTCTATTAACCGCGCGAAAACCGATGGGTCGGGCCGGTTCAATTTCGGCGGCATCCCTGACGGCCGGTATCGCGTGCACGTACTTACGTACGGCACTGATTATCTCGAACAAACTCAGGAAGTAATTCTCACGAGCATGTCGACTGTTACCGGTGGTAGCGGATCCGACCGTCAAAACATTGATTTTGTGTTGAAGCTGAACGAGCGCGCTATTGGGGGTCCATTTGCGGTGGCGCCGGGCGGCGTCCTTTTTGTGCAGGATATTCCAGTCAGTGCCAGGAAATCATATGAGGATGGAATCAGGTTTCTGCGTGAAAAGAAAGAGGCGGAAGGCTTCGTGAGCTTAAAAAAAGCGCTGGAGATTTTCCCGGATTATTATCAAGCGCTCGATCGCCTCGGCGCCGAATATGCTATTCGTGGCGTTTCCGGAAAACCCGAAGACAGAGAAGCCTTTTTGCGCGCAGGCTTTGCTTTATTGTCGAGGGCTGCTGACGTAAATCCGCGCGGTGTTGCATCAATCTTCGGCTTAGGCTGGACGCAGTATCAACTTGGTATGAATGCGGAGGCGATTGAGACACTAAAAAAGGCAACCACGCTTTATGCCAAGTCTGCTGATCCTTTCCTCTGGCTTGGAAAGGCGCTTGAGCGGGCGTCGTCGCTGCCAGCGGCAGAAGTCGCCTTAAAGCAGGCAAACGATCTTAGCAAAGGAAAGGTCGGCGAAATTCATTGGCACCTGGCGGGTGTCTATAACGGCCAAAAGCGTTACAAGGAAGCGGCCGAGGAATTCGAACTTTATTTGAAGACAGAACCGAAGGCCGCAGATGCCGAGAAGATTAAGGTCTTGATCAAGCAATTAAGAGAGAAAGCGGGAACCAGGCCCTAAGACAGTTTTCAATTGCGATCGCCAAAGCAGCGCAATCAACCTGGAGCCAAAAAGAAGCCCATCCGGATTAACCGGATGGGCTTTAAATTCAAACTCCCTGAGGAGTTCAAAAGGTTAGAACAGCAGACGGAAACCAAAGCGAACTTCGCGTTGGGTCTGGAAGCCGTTTGCCTGGTTAAATGTGCCCTGCTTCCGCTCCGGGAAGGCCGGATCGTTGATGTACGCGAGCACGGCGTTTTTGATTCCACCATTGAATATAGACTGAATGGTGTTAATCTCGCGCGCCGCTGCGCCACCGGTAGCACAGAGTGTACAGCCGTAGGCACCCAAATTGGCGCCGCTGATGTTGTTCGGGCTGATGGTCGTCTGAGTTGTCAGGACATTCCGCTCATTAAACAAGTTGAGGAAGTCCATCTCCGCAACGAAAGTGTATTTCTCTGAGAACTTAACCTTATGACGAATGGCGAAGTCTGTTTGAGTAAACATTTCCGTGCGGCCCAAGTCACCCAAGCCGCTAACAACGGTTGGATTCAGGCTGTAGAGGGTAACGACCGAGGTCAAAGGAGTTCCTGATTGGGCAGTTGTAAAGCCCGAGAACTCAGTTGACTGGTGACCACTCCAATCAGCAGTGTACGCACCGTACAGCTTAAACACATGCGTACGATCCGTCGGCAGCACATCGTCAAGCGGGACGCCATTTAGATCGAACGCCTGCCATGGCAAATCGAACAAACGGCTTACGTTCGGGCTCACGCGACCAAACTCAAGTGAGCTGGCCAAGCCGGAGTAATTACCCTTCAAGCGGCTAAGAGTATAGTTCGCGTTGAAGTAGTAGTTTTTGGTGAAACGCTTGTCAATCTGTACTTCCAATGCATTGTAAACGCGTTTAGCCTTCACAGAAGGAAAGCCAAGTAATTTAGCTGTCTCATCCGCGAGACCGAAGCCCGGGTTACCAATAATATAAGCCTCGCTACCAGCCGAGGTCGGCAAGCCGATATCTTCGATGGCACGGTCCACGTTCTTATGGGTGAAACGTCCGCGGATCAATAAGCCACCGCCGAGTTCGCGTTCACCACCGATGGTGAAGTCGGTTTGACGTGCAGCCTTTATATTCGGGTCTACGTTACCGCTATCGAACAGATCGCCACCGACCAGGTTCGAAGGAATGCGGAAGTCAAACTGGCAGCGCGAACGAGCGCCGGCAGCTCTGAATCCGGTGTCTGGGCAGGTGCCACCGACCGGATCCGGAGCGCTACCGAGAATCTGCGCCACCGTGATGGTGTTCCACTGGTCACCGGGGAACAGTTCAAAGTAATCGCGTCGGAAGAAGTCGCCGCCGAAAGAACCGCGCGGCAATTCATACTTGAAGCGATCATAGAACCAGCCGTAGCTCGCAAAAATCTTCGTTTTGCCATCGCCGGTCAAATCAAATGCAAAGCCAAGACGCGGCGCGATTTTTGAACCCCAACCAAAGGTGATTCCCGGGTTTGCCGCGGAAAAACTCGGAACCGTTTCATTTTCGAAGCGCAGACCCAGGTTGAGCGACAAGCGAGAAACCGGCTGCCAGCTATCCTGGAAGAACAAGCCCTGGTTGGCACTGCTGGCTGCACCAATCGTGCCAAAGCGCTGAAGGATACCGACACCAACAGTGCCGGGCGTCGGCGTCTGTCCGGTTTGGTTTGCGATAGTTTGCGATCCCCAAACCATCGTCAACTGACCGATGTTGGCATAGCCCTGGTCGGTCGTGTTCGACAACGCGTTCCACTGATAACCGCCCTTAAACTGATGACGTCCGGCAAAACCGTCAAGCAGGTAAGAGGCATCGGCATCAAACGTCTTACGAGTCGAGACGTCGTAGGCGACCTGGAAGTTGGTGGCGAAGTTTTGCACGCCCTGACCACAACCGTGAAGGACGGCTTCAGACTGCGTGCTGGCCGTGCTGCAGAGGTAGCGTATTGAAGTAGGAATTCCGTAGGCCCCGAGCTTCTCATTCAAGAAGGTGCGGCCGCCGCGGACGTTGATGACCAAATTGCTGGTAGGCGTCCAGACAGCCGAACCGTTAATGTTGTTCGAGTTCTGACGACCGCCCTGCTGACCCAAAAATTCCGGACCACGGAGGGTTTGACCACCGATAACGGCCCTTTGCGGAGTAGCAGTAGCTTCCGTTACGGCAGGAACTGCTCCTTTGTCGATGATCGGAGCCCAGATGAAACGACCGGTCAGACGCAACTTGTCGCTTGGTACCGCGTCCAGACGAATGTCCGCGAATTCAGCGCGACGCTTGAGATTGTAAACGAGGCTCTCCGTGGTCGCTCTGGTACGGGGATCAGACGTCAGGTAGTTGATCGTGCGGTGGGTGTTGAAAATCTGCGGGGTATAGCTCGCAAAGAAGAAGAGGTGATCTTTAAGGATCGGGCCACCAAGGTTCGCAGTCGGGTACCAATCAGTGCCTTTGTCTTTCGGCGGGTTAATGTACTCCGGAATATCAACGAAAGTTGCGCCGGCACCGGTCCTGAAATTGCGCAGGAACGGAACGGGATTGGCTTGCAATCTACTGGGACGGAATTGCGCGCCAAATTCACCGTGCCACTCGTTGCTGCCACCCTTGGTTACGACGTTGATCACGCCGCCGGTGGCGCCGCCAAACTCAGCTTCGAAACCTGAACTCTTAACCTGAACTTCCTGAATGAGCTGGAAGGGCAGATTGTCGTTTGCACGCAGAACGCCGGTACGGAAGTGAGTCACTTCCTGACCATCGACGATGAACGTATTCTCCGAGCCGGAAGCGCCGTCCACCTGGTAGCCACCATTGAGAGGCTCAGGGCGCGTCGATGGAGCAACTTTCAGCAAGCTCGCGAAGTTGGTACCCTTTGGCAGCAGCTCCATCGTGCGCGCTGTGATGTTTGTTTGAATCTTGTTATCTGTCGGGTCGATCGGCGATACATCGGCTGACGATACGTCGACAGTTACATTCTGACCGGTCACCGGTAAAGCGACGTTAACCGGGGTAGTCTTTCCGAGTACTACCTCAACCTCATTTACGGTCGCTGCGCCGAAGCCGCTGGTGCCGGCTACGCCTACAGAATAAATACCAGGTGGTACTTCCGACATACGGAAGAAGCCCTGATCGTTTACAGCGACGGTGCGATTAAAGCCGGTTGTAGATGTGGCACTTTTGCTAGTCACGGTAACCTGCGCTCCCGGGACAGCGTCGCCATTGGGGTCCTTGACTGTACCCTCTATGGATCCTGTTGTCTCCTGTCCCATGGCAACTACTCCGAGGGCGAGCGCCAGGCACAGGATTGTAAACAATCTAAAAACAATCCTCATTTGTGTGTTTTTCCTTTCTATGTGTTGGAGAGTGCCGCCTCTCAAATTTTCCGCTGCAGAAATGCGCTTTGGCGGCTGTGGAAAATAGAAATCGCGCAGGTTGTTTCGCAATTCTTATGCCCCCAAGGGTTTAGAGACACTTAGTCGGCGAACCCGAACATTTATGACAATCCAACGCGTCGAAGGTTCGAAAAATCCAAAACTCTGGTCGTGAAATCCATAAATTCGGAAGCCGAGCTCTTGCGTGGTCCGATTTCCCGAACAGCGTGGAACGCCCACGGCCATCTGTTAAGGAGTGTTCTGCGAGACGGAAGTCATGTCTAAAGATTTTGGTACCGCGTAAATATTGTTAAGGCCGTTGAGTCGTTGTGCCGTTGTAGTAGAAGGCCAACCCATTCTAAATGGTGAGAGCGTAATCAGATTTCCATTGCATTAACTTCTCTACAGCCTAGCCGCGCCTAAGTGGCAAACTCACCTTTGGGCGCCAAACGCCACCAGGCATAAGCCAATAACGCCTTGTGTCACCAAAGCACTCAAGGGCGTGTTGGTTCGTTCACAAATATCATGAACAGTCCGGACTACAGTTGTTGATTTCCGGCAGTAGCAGCATGTTGCGGGCTGGCGCAGAAGAAAAAGGGGAACTCAACGATGTGAGTTCCCCATGAGCTAGCTAAGCAAGTAAATGAACCTACTGGCTAGAACTCAAACTTGGCCCGCAACTGAACGGTGCGGCCGCTAAAGTTACCGATGCTGTAGTTGTTGAAGAAGGGGCTACCTGAGTTGGCAAAGGCCGCAGTCGTCGCACCGACACCTGATATAGTGCGCATACGCTGATTCCACAGATTGAAGATCTCCGCCCCGAATTGGATGTGCGTGGTTTCACCGAAGATTACCGTAAAAGTAAAAGTCGTTGGTTCCACTCGCTTTAAGGTCAGAGTACTACCTTTTGCTACGAACTACGCGGAGCGGATCCAGGAAGTGTAATCTCGAACGTCTCAGCCCGTTCACGTCCTTATATTTGTAGCCGTCGGAGAAACAGTGCTAGTTAGGGTTCGCCTTGTTCAGCTTGGCAGCGTGTTTCTTGACCTTGTCGCTCAGATCAATGATCTCGTCAAGATCACCCCTCGCCTTGGCTGCGAGTTCTGTGTTGATTACATTCGCATCTGTAAATACAGGGTTGGTAACGAAGCTTCTAATTAAACGATCCAAGCTGACAAGTTGGGACTTCAATCCCTCAGCGGGTGGAGTCTCCTCACGTTTTTCGGGCTTGGCACGTTCGGGAAAAACGAGATTGGTTCTTAGCCGCGTTGATCTCTTCTTTATTTCCGCGGCCGCATCGGAGACATACTTGAAATCAAGAACAGGGTTGGTGAAAGCCTTTAACTTCACTTCATTGTTGACAACTTGCAGACGCGCGAAGTCCTCGTTGATCTCCCGTAGAAGTAGTTGCGGCTCCGGTCTGGGGGAACCCTTCGCACCTTTTTCCATGAGAGTAATCTGCATTTCTCGATCCCTGAGATTGCGGTCACGTTCGGACATAGTACCTGGCCGAGTTCCCTGGGCGCTCGCAGAAGATGCACACATACCGAGCAGCGCAGCAGACATGGTTAACACTGCGCCTTTGATCACTCGCTGAATACAGTAGTTGTTCATAAAACCTCTTGGCTGCGAGGACCACTCGTAATCTGATGGGTTGAAGATTAATCCTAATCCGAGATCGATATAAAGCATTCCACAACGGAAAAAAAAGGAGGTGGCGAACTCCGCCACCTCCCGGGAATCGGTTCCTCACGAGAGGTGAGTTACCGGTTAGAAGTCAAACCGCAACCCCAGAGCAATCACTCGCGGGTTGCTGCTGAACACGTTCTGCGGTTTGTTAAAATCACCAGTGAACGGAACGATTGTGTTCACCTGTGTTACCGATGTGGTTGAAATTGGATCAACCGAGTTGACCGAGCCTGGAATGTACTGGGGATGGTTAAAGGCGTTGAAGAAATCAGCACGGAGCTGAATCTTGCGCCTACCTTCCCCTCCAAATCTGAAGTTCTTGAAAATGGAGAAGTCCAGGTTGTTGATGCCAGGCAGCTGCAGTGTGTTTCTGGCGCTGTTTGCGATAGCTCCGCTACCAGCCTGGATGTACTCGGCGTTTGGATTATTCGCTAAATAGCCTACGGTTCTGGACGCGTTCGACTGAGCACACGAACCGTTCAGGTTGAACGCGGTACAGGTTCGCAGCAAAGCCGTTACGGGACTAGCGGTGTTACGCACGCCGTTCGGATTCCTGATGGCGCGGTCGCCGGCCGAGTCACCATTCAAGTTAGAGTCATTACCGCTTCTCACGGTCGCTTTCTGGCCCGACTCGAACGTGAGCGTTCCGGCAATGTTCCAACCGCCCAGAATCGCTCCGGCAAAGCCCGTTTGCGACTTGAAGAAGGGCAGGTCGTAAAGGCTCGAAAACACAAAGCGGTGACGCCGGTCAAGCGCCGAGTCCGCACGCTCTGCTCTCAGGTTCTGAAAGTCCTGAACGCGACGCGGGCTAAGCACGGTCGAGAAGACCTCCGCCGTGGTGTCGTCAATTAAGTGACTCCAAGTGTAGGCAGCCGTCATTTGGAGGCCGTTTGAGAGACGCTTGTTAAGTGCCGCCGAAGCTCCGTGATAAGTGGAGTTTCCGTTCGAGAGGAAGCCAACAAGGTTGCTCCCGGTGAAGCCCGCGTTTGCATATCTAGGTACGAAGCTCGATCGCGCATTAATTTGACCAAGATCCAGCGCCAGCGCATCAACCTGAGCCTGGGTAGGAGCCGCAAAGAAGGTCGGCAGACCGGAAAGTCCGTTACCGACCTTAATCTGGCGATTGATGCGATTCTGCGTTAGCAGGTGGACGCCTCGCGTGGCCAGGTAACGAATCTCAAGTGAATAATCCTGGCCGAACTGGCGCTGAATACTGCCAGTCCATGTAAGCGCGTAGGGAACCTCCTGGTCAGGAATCCACGACCCAGTGACAAGACGCGCAGCCGCAGGATCGGTAAGACCAGCTCCCGGAATGTTTCTGATTCCGCCGTTTGCCAAGAAGTTCGGAGTGTTGGCGTCAGGGTCGATGTCAATTGTCTGCTGCGCCTGCGGCGGATTCGACAGAATGTACAGGTTGTCGAAGATGTAATCATAACCCATCGAAAATCCGGCGCGGATCGAAGTCTTGCCGCCGCTCCCGAATACGCGCCCCATCAACCCTTCCGAGAAATCGGGTGACCAGGCAAAGCCCACCTTTGGAGCAAAGTTCTTTGTCTGCGTCTTTGGAGCTCCGAATGTGATTAAACCAGGTACCGAAGCAATACTGTTGGCAGCTTGGAATTTGGCGCCCAGCGGAATTTCCTGATACGAGTAACCAATACCCAGGTTAAGAGTTAGGTTAGGTCGCACACGCCAGTCGTCCTGAACGAACGCATAAAGGATCCTCTGATTGCCATAGTAGGTGTTGCCGCCAACGTTGCGTTCGGCGAGGCCATCAGGGCTGCGGTCGATTAGGAATTGCTCGGTCGACAGGTATTGATAGTCACCACGCTCGCGTTGGATAAATCTTTGCGGCGAAATGATGTTGCGGAAGTCGCCGCCAACCTTGAATGAGTGGTTGCCAGCCAGGTACGTCACGTTATTGACGACCTGATAGTTGTTCTCAATGCCGGATTGCGGAGCGTTGCCGCTCGGACCAATGTCGATTCCCAGGTCCAATAAGCCGATGTTCGGGAAAACGTCCAAACCGGGGAACGGTATATTCGGCACCGGGAAGGACTGTTCTGAACGACGGAACCCGAGACGCGTTTCGTTGATCAAATTCGAGGAAAAGTTGTGAAGCAACGTGTAAGAGAACAGCCGCTGCTTATTCGGCACCGAAGCGAAGAAAACAGGCAAATTGGCCGCCGTATCGATGCCTGCAAAGTTTGTCATTGAGAATCGGAAACGGTGCTGCGTAGCAGTGCTCTGGTTCCAATCGATGTTGGTCACGACGTGGTTCTGTTTCGTGAAGTTGGGCGATGCGAATGAAACGCCTCCAATCGGGACCTGCCTACCGAGAACCGTAATAGACCCGGCGTCGGCTGCAGGGGCAACGGGTACGTAGGTATTGAGAATCTGACGATTCGTCGCCGATAGGCCGGGAATAGAGTTGATTATCGCGAAACCGGCAGCGGTTGGCGTCGTGATTCCACCGGGCGAGCCTGCCGCGCCGGTATGAAGTCTCTCGTACGAGGCAAAGAAGAAAAGCTTGTCCTTACCACTGTGGATTGACCGACCGCCCTCACCGAAGCGTGGCAGGTGCAAGGGGCCGCTAAAGTTGGCGCCAGCGCGAACGTAGTCGGAACGAAACTGACGATTCTTACCCGGAACGTTGCTCTCACGGACGACACCAGCAAGTATGTCTAAGTTGTCGAGCGCGTTTAGTTTGCGGTTGCGCAATCCACCATAGAACGAACCATGAAAATCGTTGCCACCGCTCTTGGTAATGGTAATAAACTGCCCGCCGTTGGAGCGCCCGAATTCAGCTGAGAACTGATTCTGCACTAAGGTGAATTCTGCAACTTCTTCGGGAGAGATATAACTCTGGGGCCCGGTGACCGACTTATCGTTGTTATCAACTCCGTCCACCATGAAGTTGTTATTCCGTGGACGCTGCCCACCGACGGATCCGCCAGTACCGACTCCAACGCCGCCGCTGCTAGACACGTTTGGGGCGATCAGGGCAAGGTTATTAACACCTGCTCCCCCAAGGCCAGTTTGGGCGAGCTCGCTGACTTGTCGCGAGCTGAAGCCTTTGGACAAAGTGGTTGTAGTAGTATCGATAAGTTCGCTGGCGCCTGCTGTGACCACCACTTGCTCACTAGCCCCGCCGACTTCCAACTGTGCCGATACGTCCTGCACGTCCTTTAGCTGAACGCGAATGTCGTTTATCGTTAGGGTCTTAAAGTTTGTCGCTTCCACCGTGATTGTGTACGTCTCGGGCACTAGACCACTGAAAGTGAACCGTCCTCCGTCACTCGTTTGAGCGGTAGACGATGTGTTGGTTGCCTTGTTGGTAAGCGTCACCTTCGCATTCGGAATAGCGGCCCCATTGGGGTCAGTGACCGTTCCTTGCAGGTTACCCGTAGTTACCTGAGCGTGGGAAGAGACTACACAGGTGAGCGCTAACACCAGTACGCCCAGCATCTGTGCGATCTTGCTAGAACTGTTCATATTAAATCTCCTGTTTAAGTGATAAGAACTTTCCTTGGGGGAATTGAGTCTTCATATAGCTGGTACGCGTCTTTTGCAACTACCATTCCCAACCAGTATGAACGCCGCTTCTCCTGAAACCTCTGAAACTGTTGATAGAGCACCGTTCTACGTCAGCAACTTTTATTCCCTTGTTCTGGCTGTTCGAGATTCAACCTTCAATATGCGAGTAACCTGTTTGAGGAAGGAACTTAGGGTGTCCAGTCCGTTGCCGGCTGGGGTTAAGAACTTATGCGGGGTCATCCAACTTTGTCAAGAGAATCCAAAAAAATGGGAAACATCCATAAATCACAGCCGCGAGCCGATGTTGGTATCAACGGTTTCCCGTGCCCGTCTTTTGCGAGTCTTCGCCCTGTAACATTGCCTTTCATTACTTTTGCGCGTATTAAGAAACTTCCCAAATGTTTGAACGCATCTATCGCGACCCCGTCCACAACATCATTCGCCTTCGCACCGATACCGATGAAGGGGAACTAATGATGCGTTTGATTGATACGCCGAATTTCAGCGGCTGTTGTCGGTGGTAATGGCGTGGGTTGACGCCTACTGCGTCGAACGCAATTTCTTAATGGCCTCGCGGAGGGCGGCGGCATTCGGATCGGTTGGACTTTTTTTCAAATACTTCTCCAGCTCAACGGCGGCGCGAGCGCGTTCACCACGTCGTTCATAGACTCGAGCAAGCTGCTGATGGACCGCGTTGAGCTTACCAGCGCTCACTTGATAAGCACGCTTGAGAGAACTCTCGGCTTCATCGAGTGCTTGCCTTCGCGTCGCAGACTGTTGCGCGTCGGCCGGATTTAAAGTCGAGGCGTGCTCGATTAAAGCAATTCCTCGTCGCAGCATGTAAAGCGGATCTTCAGCGTTGAGGCGCGAAGCCTCTGCGAAGGCTGCAGCCGCAACCGCGAACTTACGCTGCTCCATCATTGCTGCACCAAACATCTGATAAAGACGATCATCTTTGGGATTGATACGACGAGCAAGCTCAAATTCAGAGATGGCTTCGGGAATGTTTCGCGCTTTCAGCATCGCTGAACCTAGCGAGAAGTGCGCGTCGAAGTATTCAGGAGAAACTCGGACAGCTTCGCGCCAGGCTGCGATTGATTCTTGCAATTTGTTTTCACGCGAGAGACGTTCACCGCGTTGGAAGGCATCCCGCGCCTCTTGCGAAACATTTTGCACAAAGACAACGCGAGCAGGTCCGATGCGAGCGCCAGCCTTCGGAGCAAGTGTGATCTCAATGGTGTGCGTCTCACCTGGCTCGTTGCTCGTGACACTACGGACAAATTCCACCCGCTCTGAAGCGGGACTGTAATCGGGAGCTGAGATCGTTACTGTAAAACTCGTATCGCCAAGCCCTCCGAAATAGAAGTCACCCTCGTTGTTGGTAACAGTCTGATTTATTAATGCGCCATTTCCCGTTTCAAGGCTAACCGTTACGCGAGGCAGGTTGGTGCCCGTTGAATTGCGCACTTTGCCGCGGATGGTGTGTCCCTGAGCTCGTGTATCCAACGCGTAAGTGAAGCAAAGAATTAACGCCAGCATGAACCAGCAAAAACGATTAATAACAAACCTCGATTCGAAAGCCGGCATGAACCTTCGTGTTCCTTTTCTGAAGAGAGGCGAGTATTGGATGATAACAAAAGAAGAACGGTGGAGCCCTTTGGAGAGCCCCACCGCAGTTCATATGATCCAAGTGCACTTAGAAGCGGAACTTCGCAGCAAACTGAAAAGCGCGCGGACCGCCGGTTCCGAACACGCTGGTAGTACGTGCGGTCGGGCGGAACGTCGTGATGTCCCCAGCGGGAGTACCGGCATCCGGAAGTTCCAAGTCGCCCACTTGAGTCAGGTTTGCAATGTTGAAGACGTTAAAGACCTCACCAATCAGATCCAGCTTCACAGATTCGTTCAAGCTGAACGTTTTTGTGAGTCGCAAGTCCTGAGAGATGACCGAGTCGCCCCCGATCGGCGTATCAGCGGGCAGCAGCGCTAAGCCGCCGAGTGGCGTATCAAACGGGTCGGTCTTGCCAGCAAACTGCTGGTTGTACTTCGTGATTATGGCGTTCAAATCGGTGACTGATTTGACGTCGCGTCCAATGGAGCCCGGACCCGTCCCAGGCAAATAGCTTTGGAACGTGCCAGTGCCGGATAGGTCCGCACCGTGGGGAAGGAACGCGCTGAAGGGCACGCCGCTGAAGGCCGTTGAGATCACGGAGATCTGCCAACCGCCGAGGACGTCCCGCTTGAAGCGGTCGCTGCTCTTGCGGAAGAACGGCACGTCGTAAATGGCGCTTACAACGAGGCGGTGCGTGCGGTCAAGACCCGCCGGACCGAACTCCTTGCGAAAGTTGTTGAGGTCGGTGACGGATACGCCCAGACCGAGTGCGTCGCCGCCGAACGCTTTGAAGCGCGATAGTGCGTAGCTTGCCGTCATCTGGAAGCCGTTAGAGAAGCGACGATCAAGGCGGAAGAGCCCCGCCATGTAGGTCGAGTAGGCTGAAGAATCGGCATAGGGGATCGAGTTCGGGAAGTCTATTCTCGGCCCATTAACGCTTTCGAAGTGATTCACGTCATAGACGATCACCTCATGTAGGCCTTTGCGGTAGTTGAAGTCGGCCTGGAAGACCATCTTCCCGGGAAGTTCCCGTTGCACGCCGATCGCGTATTGGATTGAGTACGGCACTTGAAATTCCGTGGAGAAAAGCGGACCGGAAATGGCTTCGAAACATTCGACCGAAGTTTTCAGTGAGCAATTAAAAGCTCGGGACTCTACGTCGCTTCGCACCGCGGGGTAGAGCGCGAGCATATCTCGGAGGGTGATGTAGCCGCTCGAATTACCTGGCGTGTTCCCGAACCGTCCGTTACCACCCGGCAGTAGCGCACTCGCTATGTCATTGCCCACGAGGAATAACTCCGCTCCCGGCGGGCCCAGATCAGCACGCTCGAAAAGTCTCAGGTTATCGATAGTGTTGTCATAGTAGATGCCGACGCCACCTCGAACGACCGTGCGGCCATTGCCTGACACGTCCCACGCGAAGCCGACGCGCGGCGCGATGTTATTTGTGTCCTTCGGGCTTGGCGCCCTACCCTTGCCGAACACGGGAGCTATTATCGCCGGGTGTCCCTGATCATGGTTCCACAGATTCGAGTCAACGCGGTAAGAGAGCCCGTAGTTGAACGTGAACCTGTTCGTGAGCTTCCACGAGTCGGTTCCGTAAAACGAGATGCGGTGGTTGCGCGTGTCGCCACTGGGCGAGTTGAACGGCAGGATGTCGTTGCCGACACCCAATGAGATGTCACGCACAGGCGCGTTCAGGAAGTCTGCTTCTGTTAGGTACGGAGTTGCGCCAGCGAAGAGGCGAAGGCGGGCGGGCTTGGCGAAGGCAAACTGGCCATTGATAGATGTCCGCTCGTAGTTGCCGCCAAAGCGGAACGTGTGATTGCCATGGACCGTAGTCAGGTCGTCGCGGAACTGGTGACGTTCCTGGAAGGTGGTCTGGGGCGCAATGTAGTTACTGCCCGATCTCCAGAGCTGCGATCCGGTGATGCGAATCTGAGGAAAACCTACGGTTTTGGGCAAAATCACGTTTGAGAAATCGCTCAGGTTAAAGACGAAGTTATTGCTCACCTTCGGGCTGAAGGCGTGCGTTATGCCGACGACGACGTTGTGCGAGCGGTTCGAAACGAGCTGGTTGTCCGACTGGAAGATGCCCGAGACGGACGGACGAGGGACGATGCCGGAGCCGGCTGGGAACGGCACATCTTGTTTGTTGTCATCGAACGAGTAGCGAGTACTGATGTTTGTGTTGCTGCTCGCGACCCAGTCGACTTTCGCGGTGAGCAGCTTCTCATCGAACGGGTTAGAGGTGAAGCCCGCGAAGCTTGAAGCCTCGGGCGGGTTATGAAGCGCCGAGCCGTCCTGATTATTCCCCTCGTAGTTTAAAAAGAAAAAGAGTCTGTCGCGTCCACTAAAGTAGGACTTGCCGCCTTCCCCGAAGCGGGGTAAGTGAAGCGGGCCCCCGATGGTGCCGCCGTACTGTTCACGGTCAAAAGGAATCCTTGTGGCACGCGCGTTTGCCGGGATGCCGTTTGCCGCGTCGAGGCGCGAGAGCGACGGGAATGCCGCGAAACGGTCGTCGCGAACGTAGAAATAGCCGTTGCCATGGTACTGGTTCGTCCCTGACTTCGAAATTACATTGACGGATCCGGTTGACGAAGCGCCCGTCGAAAGATCGTAGTTCGAGATACCGAGCTGGAACTCCTGCACGATCTCCTGTGAGAAGTTCTGCACGGTAGTGCCGACGACGTTATCGACGACCGAGCCGCCGTCGACCGCGATCTGGGTGGAGCGACCGGCCTGCCCGGCAATCGAGATGCCGGTGTAATTGGCTTTGGTAGGATCGAAACTCGCACCGTCGACCCTCTCTACGCCTGGCTGAAGCTGTGCCAAGTCAAGAAAGTTCCTGCCGTTGAGTGGAAGGTTCGCGATTTGACGTGTGTTTACGACACCCGAAACAGTATTATCTGTTCGGTCTATTTGCACATCACCGCCACCTACTACTGTAACTGTTTCGCTTGCTCCTCCGACTTCCAGGCTAACATCGAGTGGGAGAGTTTGGCCCACGGCCACCACCACGTCGGATATGACTGAGGTTTTAAAGGTAGTACTCGTCACCTTGACTTCATATGTTCCCGGTGGAAGCTGAGAGATTCGATAGTGTCCGTTATCACCTGCTGTCGTTGTACGACTGAAATTCGTGGCAGCGTTGCGCACCGTAACTGACGTATTTGGCACCACTGCACCTTGAGGATCCTTTACAGTTCCTTCAATTGAGCCGGTGGGCTCTTGTGCAAACACTGCTGTTGTTGCGAGGGCCATGCAGAGGACTAAGAGCAACCTAAGAGCGTTTTTCATTTTTAATCCTTTCGTTAGCCTTGAGGTTCTGAACGAACCCGAGGAACCAATTCGAATGTGAATTGTGTTCGTTGGTGTGACATAAGGAATATTCCACCAAGTGGGCCGAAGAAAAATCTGTTACCTCAGATTTCGCAATTTCCATGCCCGCGAGAATATTTAGCCGCATAACTAACTGGCTCAGATATTTAGTATAGATTCCTGCGAGTTAACCGACTGGTGAGAATCCAAAAAAATGGTAAGAAATCCATAAACCCAGACTAAGTGCCAACGTCACGTCGAAAATGCGCGTGAAAGTGCCTAACGAGTTGCCGGTGATTGCCTTTAACCGGTTTTGCGGGTATTAAAACTGCGAAATGTCCGAACGCATATATCGAGATCCGGTTCATAACATTATTCGTCTTCGCACGGACACCAACGAAGGCGAATTGATGATGCGATTGATCGATACTCCGGAATTTCAGCGGCTTCGGCGTATTAAGCAGCTCGGACTCGGCCTCTACACCTACCAGGGCGCTGAACATTCGCGATTTACACACTCCCTCGGGGCCTTTCACTTGATGAATCGGGTGCTTGACCGGCTGGGCGAGAAACATGAAATCACAGAACAGGACCACGCCGCCGCGCGCGCTGCGGCGCTACTTCACGACGTTGGCCATGGATCTTTTTCTCATGTGATGGAAAAAGTGCTTGGGTTTCACCACGAAAAATGGACCGTCGAGGTTGTGCTAAGTGAAGCAACAGAAGTTGGCCAGCTACTACGCGCTTACTCCTCGCAGTTACCTAAAAAGGTTGGAGCTATTATTGAAGGAAAGTTTCAACCAGTGGCCCTGGCCCAACTAGTTTCATCGCAATTGGACGTGGATCGGATGGATTATCTTTTGCGCGATTCGTTGATGACCGGCGCCAAGTACGGAATCTACGACCTGGAGTGGATTGTAAACGCACTGGCTATCGACGAAGAGAAAGATCGTATTTTCGTCGCTGCCCGCGGGCTTTACGCAGTGGAAGAATACCTCCAGGCAAGGTATTACATGTTCCGCCAGGTATACTTTCATCGAACATTGCGTTCCGCTGAGGCCGTATTGAGATCGATTCTGCGGCGTGCGCTAAAGCTTCTGGAGAGCGGCAAAACAGTTTGGTACGCTCCCGACACTGCTTTTGAAAAAGTCTTGCGCCGAAATGCTCTGACCATCACCGAACATCTGGAAGTGGACGATTCGGATGTTCTCTTCCACATTAAACAGTGGCAACGTTCGGACGATGACATACTCGCAGACCTTAGCAAACGCTTCACTGGCCGACGGCTCTTTAAAGCGATTGACCTTGACATGCCCTCCGGCGAGCGTCCGGAATTTTTGTCGGCAGCACGAGAATGTGTAACACGGGCAGGATATGATCCCGAGTACTACTTTATAGAGGATAGGGCGAGCGACGTTCCTTACTACAATTACTACACTGCTGAAGGTGCTGAACCAAAAAGTCGCATCTATGTCGAGGATGGTTACGCGCGTCCGCGCATACGCGAAATTAGCGAGGTCAGTGATGTAGTGCGAGGCTTGCAACGCGGCTACGAGTTACACCGGGTTTGTTTTCCGGCAGAGGTGAAACGGGAAGTATACGAGCTATATCATCATATGACACCAAAAGATCGATCCGCCGTTGGTGGTGAATAAGCATTAGCAGGAGATAACCAGCCATGGCACGCATAGAAGGCGTAAATGTTAAGGACGCCGAGCAGTATGTGAGAGGAGTGCTGGAGGC
This sequence comes from Pyrinomonadaceae bacterium, assembly GCA_046262135.1. Taxonomy (GTDB): domain Bacteria; phylum Acidobacteriota; class Blastocatellia; order Pyrinomonadales; family Pyrinomonadaceae; genus PSRF01. Next base: position 20,615 of record JBHENH010000010.1, on the reverse strand, counting down.
GCAGAGTAAAGTATGGGGTGCGCCTTTACTAAACCACCTTCTTTACGCTCGACGACCGTCAATCTTTCGAGGCGTTCGAGCTATGTGGGGAGGCATCGAATCTTCAGGATTAATTGACGCTTCTCTGCGAGCTTTGATTAACCGGCGGATTGCATATCTCAACGGCTGTGAGTTTTGACAAGACATCAACGCTGCCGTGGGTAGCCAGCTTGGAGTTTCAGAAGAGAAAATTGAGGCGCTAATGGATTATTCGAGCAGCGCACACTACAACGCCGCCGAACGTGTAGCGCTTGAGTTTGCGGATAGCATGACAATCAGTGGCCGCGATGTTAGTGAAGCTTTATTCGGGCGGCTGCGCACACTTTACGATGAGGATGCGTTGATAGAGTTGACCGCTACGATTGCCTGGGAAAACGCCTCAAGCAAATTCAATCGGGCGTTACGTGTGCCATCGCAGCAATTGTGGAAGAGGCGGTAGGCCGCGTCAGCCTGAATGGCGCGCAGCGAGCGGTCAGGTGCCTGGACAGAAAATGGTGTCCCATCACCGATCGCCGCAGTCGATAGTCCGAAAATGCAATCTCTTCCAAAGCAACCTCTCCTCATCGTCCCAGATAAATTCATTAGATGCATGCGAACTCATATCCAGATTATGCGGTGCCTTTGCTTCGCTATTTTTACGAGCATTGCAGCTGTCTCATTCACGTCTCATTCACAAACAGGCCAACGCCGTACAACGCTGGCCATTTTGAACTTCGGTGACTCCGTTTTGGGGCGAGAGGTCCCTCAAAAACTTGCGGCTAATCTTAAGCAGGGCGGCCTGATTGTTTTGGATCATGACCAGGTCGCGGCCGCCGCTCGCGGGATTGGATATACAGGTTCGATAAATTTGTCGGTCAATGAAGCGCGAGATCTGGGAGCAGCGCTTGGGTGCGACTTTTTTATTCTGGGCGATGCACAAGTCCTGCGCCTGTCACCATCAGAAGGTCCGATCTATTTTGAATCTTACGCTTCCACGTTTACCGTAAGCGCACGGACGGGCAGACTTGTAAAATGGCAGCGCACAAAGTTTCGCGCGTCCACTGCAGCTGTTGCTGAGCAAGCGCTCATGTCGGAACTGTCTTCCACTGAGCTTCGTGATCGCCTCATCAGCTCAATTAGAAGCGCCGAGGCCACTGAACGATCAGAGCGCGAGCTGACATTCGATCAACAGACACCGATTATTGAGATCGCGCCCGACGATGAGACACGGGCCGAGGCTGAGGGATTGCAGTTGCCGCGCCCCTATCGGCGGTTGTCACCTGCCTATCCGGGCACTGCTGCAGATGCCGAAGCCGAGGGCACGGTCGATGTGCTGGTGGATTTAGACGCCGCTGGTGAAGTTTTGCGCGTGACCGTCGCACGCTGGGCAGGTTTTGGACTCGACGAAACAACGGTTGACACCGTGCGACGTTTGCATTTCTTCCCCGCGATGCGCAGTGGCGTCGCAGTTCCCATCCGCGTTCTGCTGCGCTATAACTTTCGCAAGCCGCCCAGATAACTGATTCGAAAAAACGCAGGGAGCAGGAAAGGATGAACTCACGACTGACATTCGGCATTCTCCGCCGCACATCTGTCGCAATCGTCTTCCTGACCTTCGGTTTGTCCGTCGCCTTCTACCATTTTCCAGTTCTTGCGACGGACGCGAACATAGTTTCGACTTCCACACGCGAAGGACGGCTCGCAGTGTTCGATGACGTTTGGTCCGCCATAAATGACCGTTATTACGATCGCAACTTCCATGGACTGGATTGGGGCGCTCAAAGAACAACATTTCGTGCCCTTGCTATGGAAACTCAATCCGGACCAGAGCTGTATATGTTGTTACGTAGAATGATTGCGCCGTTAAATGATCCGCATACGCGCGTATTTTCTCCAGAGGAAAAGTTTGATTGGTGGCGCCCTCGTTTTGTCAGTACGGGCATTGCGCTCAAAGAAGTTGGTGGACTGCCAACTGTCGTTCAAGTCGAAAAGGGTTCAGCTCCGGACCGCGCGGGCCTACGCGCGGGCGACGTCATCACAGTTGTTAACGCCGAGCCCGCGTCGGCAATGGTTAACAGAAGATTACAAAGGGGTGTTGTCACCACTGGATCGGCAAGATCTCGTGCTTTCGCCTCGATCCTCGAGGGCCCAGCTGAAACTACCGTCGAGGTTCGTTGGCAGGGAAAGCAGGGGCAGGGATCAGCACAATTCAAGCGCCGCTGGCAGCATCGTGATCTCGGTCTCCGAGTCCACAAAGAAAATGGAGACTATTTCATTGTTGAAATTGATGCATTCACCAATGTGATTGCGCGCGACTTCGCGAACTTATTACGGGAGCGGATTAAGGAGATGCGCGGAATCGTAATTGATTTGCGGAGTAATGGGGGCGGCGATGCTGGAGCGATGACCAGCATTGCGTCAGCCTTTCTAGGGCAAGGCAGAAACCTGGGCCAATTTACTGATCGCTTTGGATCAGGCTTCACGATTTCAACTCTTTCAACATTTGTGCTCCTTGCCGACCGGAGCGCACAATCAAGACTCGAGTCACAACTTCCTCTGGTGGTGTTAACGAGCGAACGCACCGCTAGCGCAGCGGAGATCTTTATCGCGGCCCTAAAGACGGGTCGCCGAGCGATGATTATCGGTACCGAAACCTGCGGTTGCGTACTCGCAATTCGGAATCGTCACGTGTTACCTGACGGCGGCTTGCTGGACATAAGCGAAATGGATTATCACACGGCGTCCGGTGAACGTCTGGAAGGGCACGGAATCACGCCTGACAAGACAGTTGCGTTGGAGCGAAGCGATCTCTACTTCGGAAAAGACCGCGCGTTAGAGGCGGCGATAGCGAAGCTCAGGTCTGTTCGCGGTCGCTAAATTCGAGTTCAGAATTGAGAAATTACCACGAACTGTGTCTCGATTATGAGAGACTAAATTGGATCCTACCGGTGTTAGCTCATGCTATGATTCCGCGCTAGTTATTACCGCCGGGAATCAATAATGCTTTATCTGTCGCAAGTGTTAGGTCGCCCTATCCGCGATCTTGAAGGCGAGCGTGTGGCGACCATTAAGGACGTAATCGTGCGCCTTGGTGAGGACGATCATCCGCCCGTTGCCGGCGTGGTCGCACGCTACCGGCGACGCGATTTTTTCCTGTCTCGCTGGCGTATAACGGAACTTAACGAGTACGGTGTGCGCCTTAATTCAGACATACTTGATTTGCGTCCATTCGTCAGGCGGGAAAGCGAAGTCCTGCTCGCTCGCGACGTGCTTGATAAACAGTTAATCGATGTCGACGGCAAGCGTGTTGTACGCGTAAATGATGTGCAGCTAATCGAGGCGGCGGGTCACCTGAGGGTCACCGGAGCCGACGTTAGCTTGCAGGGACTTTGGAGACGTCTTGCGCCCGCCGGATTTGTCGGGACACGAACACCCGTTGAAGTCCTCGATTGGGCTGACGTTGGTTATCTTGCCACCGATGCTGCGACTGTGCAGCTGAAGTCTTCGAGCGGAAAGCTCGCGCGCCTTCATCCGGTAGAGATAGCGCGGTTGGCGGAGGCACTGTCTTATCACCACGGTTCCGAAGTAGTCGAATCGCTGGATGATGAAACAGCTGCCGAGACTCTCGAGGAAATGCCATCGGAACGACAGGCACGCATTCTCGGAGATATGGACGAGGAGCGCGCGGCGGACATTCTGGAGTGGATGTCTCCTGATGAAGCTGCTGACGTGCTTGGCGATCTACCGGAGGAAAAGGCGGAAGAATTGCTCGGCCTCATGGAACATGAGGAACAGGCTGATGTCGCCGAGTTGCTTCCGTATGAGGATGACACCGCCGGAGGTCTGATGACCACGGAGTTTGTCACTCTGCCCAGAGCGTTAACCGTGGGTGAAGCGCTCGCTCGCTTACGCGAAATGGCGGAAACTCCAAACATGATCTATTACCTCTACGTGGTAGAGGGTGAAGGCTCATGGAAACTTGTCGGAGTCATTGCGTTGCGCAGCTTAATTTTGGCAGATCCCTCAGTCCCTTTGGCCGATGTGATGCGTACGGAGTATCAAACAGCGCACCCTGATGAACCCGCGGACGAGGTTGCTCAAAGAATCTCAGAGTATAACCTTCTGGCGTTACCAGTTATGGATGAGGCGGGCGATATTCTGGGCATCATCACCGTGGATGACGCCATGGAAATCCTGCTACCCAAAGACTGGCGCCAGCGTTTACCAAGATTATTAGGATGAGCTTTGCCGCGAGATCACGATTTTCGAAACGGATTTCGGGAATTAGACTACCCGGAGAATTATGACAGACGGAGAACCTGCAAGTGGCGGAAACACAAGTAGCGGTAAAAGCCACTGGACGACGCTTGCTACGACGTCGCGGTCCCCACATGAAGTCTCCGGCGGCATGGCGCCGGAGGGTTTTGACGTACCTTGCTGTTTTAGGACCCGGGATGATCGCCGCAAGCGCGGGTAATGATGCAGGTGGGATTGCTACTTTTGCTTCGGTGGGTGCGGAACAAGGCTACCGCCTGCTGTGGATACTGATTCCTCTCACAATCAGCCTTGGCATGGTCCAGGAAATGTGTGCGCGCATGGGAGCCGTCACGGGCAAGGGTCTGGCAGATCTCATCCGCGAACGCTTTGGCGTGCGCTGGACCGCATTCGTGATGCTCGCGCTTCTGATCGCCAATGCGGGAGTAACGGTTTCCGAGTTTGTAGGCATCGCGGCAGCGACCGAATTGTTCGGCGTGCCCCGTTTCATATCGGTCCCCTTGTCCGCCGTGGCCATATGGTGGCTCGTGGTGAAGAGTTCGTATCAGCGAGTGGAGCGGGTCTTCCTTCTAATGTCGCTCGTCTTTCTCGGATATATCGTTTCTGCCTTTCTGGCAAAACCGGATTGGAGCGAAGTGGGACTGGGATTAGTTAAGCCGGGCTTTAGCTTTGAACATGCTTACTTGTTTACGTTCGTCGCGGTTATCGGCACTACCATTTCGCCTTACATGCAAGTGTATGTACAGTCGTCAGTTGTTGAGAAAGGCGTAACCCCTGAAGATTACTCCAGGACCAGGATGGATGTTTGGGTAGGCACGATTCTGGCCATCCTTGTAGTTTTTTTTATTGTCGTATCAACGGCCGCTACATTGCACAAACATGGGTTGCATATCGAGAGTGCTGCCGACGCCGCGCGAGCGCTGAAGCCACTCGCCGGACCGTACGCGGAGACCTTATTTGCGGTGGGCCTATTCGGCGCCTCAATGTTGGCCGCCGGTGTATTGCCCCTGGCGACGGCCTACTCGATTAGCGAAGCCCTCGGTTTTGAAAAAGGTGTATCGCGCAGTTTTCGCGAAGCTCCTATCTTCCTCGGGGTATTTACTTTCCTGGTAGCGGTCGGTGCGGCAATCGCGGTAATTCCAAACTTGCCGCTGATTCGAGTTCTATTAGTCACACAGGTTATTAACGGTTTGCTGTTGCCTATAATTCTTTTTGCCATAATGCGTCTCGTAAACAATCGTGAGTTGATGGGCAGGCACGCGAATGGCCCTGCTTACAATGCGGCCGCCTGGGTCACCGCAATCGGGATTACCGCCGTGTCGTTCTTGTTCATATTGACAACGCTTTTTCCTAACTTGTTTTAACTGCCGGGGCATTAAGCCGTAGCAGGCGAAAACAATCTTTCTCGCCAACACAGAGGAATCAGTGATAAAAGACGCTATCTAACGCCCGGTATCTCATTCTTAGAACCTTGAATTCTGGCTTGCACAATACTGCAACAACGTGAGTCGCGCCCGCTCGAAAAACCGAGTAGCTCTCTTTTTAATCGCGTCGGCAATCGTCCTGCTCGCGATATACCTCACCGTTAAATTCGACTACGCCCTACGCGAATTGCTGCGCGGCCAAATGGGTGGGCTGGAATCGGAGCCGGACGCTATTTTGGGAATCCTGCGCCTCATCCTTTTTGGATTACTGGCTTATCTCGTGGTTCGCGCATTCAACGCGTTTATTTTTGGACTGGTCTACCGGTTTCGGCGCGGTTTTGAGGCGCCAACGTTAGTCAGAAACGTTTTTTCCATAATAGCCTTCACCGCATTATTCTTTCTTATATTCACCTGGATATTTCCCAAAGTTAATCTCGGTGCGCTTTTTACGACTTCTGCGATCTTTGGTGTGATCCTGGGACTCGCACTGCAAGACACGCTCGGTAATTTCTTCGCCGGCATATCGCTGCAAGCCGACCGACCGTTTCAAGTAGGAGACGTGATCTCGGTGGGCGCACTAAGGCACAGTGGGGTTGTGGAGGAGATCACCTGGCGCGCGGTCAAGATCAGAACCTTTTCCAACCATGTCGTATTGATAAGCAACAGCACGGCCGCGAGGGAGCCGATTGAGGTTTGCCCGCGCAACAACCTCAATGCCCGGCTTGTCTTTTTTAACACGCTATATACAGATTCACCGGCGAAAACAATTCACGTGGTGAGGGAAGCCGTGCGCGAGGCTGATAATGTTTCACAAAAGATCTCCCCCATCGTGCGTGTAAGAAATCTGGGGGACAGCGGCGTAGAGTACGAAGTCAAGTATTGGCTCGACGACTACGCAAAATACAACGATACCGATGCACTGGTCAGACAGCGTATCTGGTATGCATTCCGCCGGGCCAACCTCAACTTCGCCTTCCCGACGCGAACTGTTCTCGTGCAACGACCATTGCGAATCGGCGAAGGAATCCGAGATGGTGGCGCAATCGTGGAACGCCTGGCTGCCGTCGATATCTTTGCGCCGCTTTCTACTGATGAGATGGCAATGATCGCGCACGCGGCTACGAGTCACGTTTTTGCTCCCGGCGAAACTGTAATTCGCGCAGGCGACCCCGGTTCGTCGATGTTCGTTGTGCACAACGGTCGTGTCAGTGTTCAGGTAATCGAGAACGGGCGTCCCCGAACCGTTGCCACACTCAGCGAAGGTGGGTTTTTCGGTGAGATGGCGTTATTTACCGGCGAACCCCGAACGGCAAACATCGTCGCGCTCGAGGAAACGGAAGTCCTTGAAATTGGCCACGGAGCAATGAAGCGAGTGTTTGACACAAATCCCGACCTCGTCGAATCGCTAAGTCACATCATTGCCGAGCGTCGCCAGGGACTAGCGAGCAGCCTCGATTCCCTGGAAAACGAGGAAGATCAATCCGCCGGCCTGCTCTCCTCTATTAAACGGTTTTTTGGCATCAATTAGGATAATGGAGTCCCTCCATTCCCATCCGGGCCTCCAAAATGTACAAATTCCTCAGCTTTCTAGTACTTCTGGCGAACTTGACAGGGCTACACTCAAATATTATTATTACGCGACGCTCACAGCGTGGAGACATATAAAGTATTAACCAGGGGACATTGAATTAAGTAAGGAGGAAGTTAACGATGACTATAGTTCGCTATGACCC
>JBHENH010000010.1:0-13155 GCA_046262135.1 Pyrinomonadaceae bacterium | reverse complement strand
GATCTCCGTAGTTTGCAAGAAGAGGTTAACCGCCTATTTTCCACCAACCTTTCCCGTGCTTTCGGTGACGAAGGCATTGCACGCGGCGCTTGGACACCAAGCGTCGATATCTATGAAAACAAGGATCACATTGTTCTCGAAGCTGAGCTTCCGGGAATGAACCGGGACGAGTTCGAGCTTTCCGTCGAAAACAACGTAATTACGTTGCGTGGAGAACGGCAATTCGAAAAGAAGGAGGATACCGATAACTACCATCGAGTCGAACGATCGTACGGTTCATTCACGCGCTCCTTCACGTTGCCGCAAACTGTGTCCGCCGACGGAGCAACCGCCGAATACAGTAACGGTGTATTGCGTGTGACACTTCCAAAACGAGAAGAAACCAAGGCGCGCCGTATCTAGGTTAGTGGAGAAGGTGCTACCAAGCCTAAAACGATCGAAGCGAAAGCCGAGGAAACCGGCACTGATAAATCCAGTCAGGCCGCCGGGGGTCGCTAAGTTCTTTTAGATTAAACCAGAAGAGCGGGGTGATCGGGCCGGAGGCGGACTGAGGCCCCGCTCAAAACATCAAGAAGTGAAGATCGAAAAATAGATGCGTCTAGATAAATTTACTTTGCGTGCTCAGGAAGCGATTCAATCAGGAATCGAACTGGCGGAGCGAAATCAGAATCAGCAGGTGGAGCCGGAGCATTTGCTGGCCGCGATGCTGGAGCAACCGGAGGGAATCGTCCGTCCCATCCTGGGAAAGCTTGCTGTCAATCTACCGGTATTAACCAATGATATTCAAGCTGCAATAGCGCGCTTTCCACGTGTCGAGGGAGGCCAGCAATATTTTAGCCCGAGACTCAGTCAGGTTTTTACGGCGGCCCAAAAACAGGCGGACAAAATGCAAGACGAGTTCAACTCGACTGAGCACCTCCTGTTGGCAATCGTCGATGAGAAGGACGGAGAGTCAGGAAAAATTCTGCGTCAGCATGGGGTGAAGCGCGATGACCTGGTTAAGGTTATTGAGCAGATGCGCGGCGGTTCGCGTATTACAGAGCAGAACGCGGAACAGAATTATCAGGCACTATCCAAATACGGGCGCGACCTGACAGAGTTGGCCCGTAAAGGAAAACTGGATCCTGTAATCGGCCGCGACGACGAAATCCGCCGGACGATCCAGGTGCTTTCTCGACGCACAAAGAATAATCCTGTTCTGATTGGTGAACCGGGCGTCGGTAAAACCGCGATCGTTGAGGGTTTGGCACAGCGGATCGTTTCCGGTGACGTCCCGGAGACGTTAAGAAACAAACGACTGATGGGCCTCGATCTGGGTTCAATGCTTGCAGGAGCGAAATACCGCGGGGAATTTGAAGACCGATTGAAGGCAGTGCTGAAGGAGATCGAAAACGCGCAGGGCCAGATCATACTTTTTATCGATGAGCTCCATACCCTGGTCGGGGCCGGCGCGTCTGAAGGGGCAATCGATGCGTCTAATATGTTGAAGCCGGCCCTGGCTCGCGGCGAGCTGCGTTGCGTTGGCGCTACTACGCTGAACGAATACAAAAAATATATTGAAAAGGACGCCGCGCTGGAGCGCCGCTTCCAACAAATCTATGTTGGCGAGCCCAGTGTGGAAGACACGATCGCAATTTTGCGAGGATTAAAGGAACGATATGAAGTTCACCACGGAGTCCGCATTAAGGACTCTGCTATAGTTGCCGCCGCAACGCTTTCTCATCGTTACATTACCGATCGGTTCCTTCCCGACAAGGCCATTGATCTGATTGACGAAGCCGCTTCGCGACTGCGAATTGAAATTGATTCTCTTCCGCAGGAGATAGATCAGCTCGAGCGCGAAATCGTTCAACTGGAAATTGAGCGGCAGGCCTTGCAGCGCGAAGAGGACGAAAAATCCAGGATGCGTTTGAAGGAGATTGAGCAGCGCATAGCGGATCTTAAAGAAACGTCTTCGGGCATGAAGGCTAAATGGCAATCGGAGAAAGAGGCGATCGAGCGCATGCGCACCGCCAAGGCCGAACTCGAGCAACTTAGATTGCAGCTCGATCAAGCGCGCAATGCCGGTGATTTAGCTCGCGCCTCTGAAATCCAATACGGGCAGATCCCCGAATTGGAAAGGAAGCTTGTTGAGGAACAGGAGAAGCTTGCGAACTTTCAAAAAGACGGCGTGATGCTTAAGGAAGAAGTTGACGAAGAGGACGTTGCGGAGGTCGTCGCTAAGTGGACGGGAATTCCAGTTTCCAAAATGCTCGAAGGTGAAATGCAGAAACTTGTCACCATGGAGGAACGATTGGGCAAGCGTGTCATCGGACAGGAAGAAGCACTGGCGGCGGTTGCTGACGCGGTTCGACGCGCACGTGCAGGGCTTCAGGATCCTAACCGCCCGGTTGGCTCATTTATCTTTCTTGGACCGACGGGCGTAGGGAAGACTGAGACTGCGCGGGCGTTGGCAGAGTTCCTGTTTGATGATGAACGCGCAATGATTCGTCTCGATATGTCAGAGTACATGGAGAAGCATGCGGTGGCCCGCATGATTGGTGCGCCCCCGGGTTATATCGGCTACGAGGAAGGCGGCCAGCTAACCGAAGCCGTGCGTCGCCGGCCATATGCAGTAGTTCTCTTTGACGAAATCGAAAAGGCGCATCCGGACGTATTCAATGTCTTACTTCAAATCCTTGATGACGGACGACTGACTGATGCAAAAGGACGGACAGTCGATTTTAAGAATACAGTTTTAATCATGACGTCTAATCTGGGATCGCGCGAGATTCAGGACGCTGCGGGAGATGAAAAACAGGTTCGCGAGGCGGTCTTGCAGGAACTGCGAGCCAGCTTCAAGCCGGAGTTCCTGAATCGCATTGATGACATCGTGATCTTCCATCAACTTTCACGCGAGCAAATAGCGCAGATCATAGATGTCCAACTGGCACGGCTGCGTGAAATGCTGAAGGAGCGCAACATTCAGATGACCATGGATGACTCCGCGCGACAGCTGATAGCTCGTGAAGGTTATGATCCAAATTACGGAGCCCGGCCATTGAGGCGGGCGATTCAGACACTCGTTCAGAATCCCCTGGCAGTCAAACTTTTACGTGGAGATATTTTGCCGGGTCAAACCGTAAGAGTGTCAGCCGATGGCGACAAGATCGAATTAAGAGTGGACGCTGCGGCGGCCGCGGCTTAAACCGATACGAGGGATATGAGAATGCCACAATGGAATCCCTTGCACGACCTGGTGTCTTTGCAGGATCGAATGAACCGGCTGTTCGAAGACGCTTCTCAAAGGCGAGCTGCTGACGCCGGAACCCGTGACGAAGTTGAAGGTGCCGATTGGTATCCTGCGGCCGACGTCTACGAAAACGAAAGTGAATACATGGTGGCCGTCGACCTTCCGGGCATAGACCGCGAGGCTCTCGAGATTACCGTTGATGACAACCAGTTAAGGATAAGCGGAATGCGAGCGGCGCCAACTGTTACCCAACATCGCGCCGAGTGTCCCAAAGGCCGGTTTCTGAGGACCTTTAGTATGCCTCCCTCCGTCGACCAAAACGGTATCAAGGCTGATTATAAGGACGGCGTACTTCAGGTACATCTACCGAAGCGCGCGGAACGAAAGCCGCAGCGAGTTGAAATCAAAGTTTCCTAAACGCAAACTCAGCAATGACTGAGGTCATTATACTTGGGGCGCGAGAATCCGATGGCTAAAGATTTCTTTGGAAAGGATCGAAAAGACGCCCGGGACGAGGCTGCGGAAATCCGTGTAACAGATCGCCGCCGCATTCAGTTAGAGGACAGCGGCGATCGTGCCCCCGAAGCGAGCCCTGAGTCACCCAATCTCAGGCCAACTTATGTTGAAGAGCTTGAAACACGCACAAAGGCGGCGGAACAGAAGGCGCTTGAAGTTCAAGTGCGTTTTGAAGAGTTGCGCAAACAGCTTCAGAAGGAGACAGACGAAACTCGCCAGCGACTAAATCGTGCCGCGGACGAGCGTACACAACGTGAAAAGGCCGATTTCATCGCCAGCTTGCTTCCGGTGCTCGACAACCTGCAGCGCGCGGCCGAGGCCGCTGAAACAAGCGATTCAACCGAAGTCATTGCCGAAGGAATACGCAGAACTGCTTCGAGTTTTGAAAGCGCCCTGGCAGCAGCCGGCGTGGAGCCAATCGAGGCCCTGGGCCAACCCTTTGATCCACAGCTGCACGAGGCAGTGGAAGTTGCAGAAGTCGAGCCGGAAGAGGCAGGCAAAGTTGTCGGTCAATATGCGCGTGGTTACAAAATCAGCGATCAGTTGCTGCGCCCGGCCCAGGTTAAGGTCGGACGCAACCGGGAAAAGGCAAGCCAGGCTTTCGAATAATTGCGCATTGGAACACTGCTAATAAGTTTCCCCCATAAGCTTGAGAAGGAGAGAACAGAGTGGCTGCAAAAGAGATGAAGTTTCGCGAGGAAGCGCGAAGCGCAATGCTCAAAGGCGTGAATACACTTGCCAACGCGGTGCGTGTGACGTTGGGGCCCAAAGGTCGCAATGTCGTCATCGGTAAGAAGTATGGATCGCCGGTAATAACAAAGGACGGCGTTACCGTCGCGAAGGAGATTGAACTCAAGGACAAGTATGAAAACATGGGTGCGCAGATGGTCCGTGAGGTGGCCGTAAAAACGAACGATACGGCCGGCGACGGGACCACTACCGCCACTGTTTTGGCCCAGGCCATCTTTCGTCAGGGAGTAAAGAATGTAACCGCCGGAGCGAATCCGATGTCCTTGCAGCGCGGCATTCAATTGGCAACAGAGGCGGTAGTCACAGAACTGCAACGCCTGTCTAAGAAGGTAAAAAGCAAGGAAGAGCTAATGAACGTTGCCAGTGTATCGGCAAACAATGATCGCGAGATCGGCAAACTCATCTCGGAGGCAATGGAGCGGGTTGGCAAGGACGGCGTGGTTACTGTTGAAGAGGCAAAGGGTCTGCAAACCGAACTGGAAATAGTTGAGGGAATGCAGTTTGATCGGGGATACGTGTCACCTTACTTTGTAACCAACCAGGATCGAATGGAAGCAATCCTTGATGAGCCCGTCATTCTCCTGCATGAGAAAAAAGTCTCAGCGATGCGCGATCTTCTTCCCATTCTTGAAAAATCAGCCGGCGGAGGCCGCCCGCTTCTCATTGTCGCGGAAGACATCGAAGGAGACGCTTTGGCCACACTGGTCGTTAACAAGCTAAGGGGAACCATAAAGGTATGTGCCGTCAAAGCGCCTGCCTTCGGCGATCGCCGCAAGGCGATTCTTGAAGACCTGGCTGTTCTAACGGGCGCTCGGGTGATTACCGAGGACCTCGGAATTAAACTGGAAAACGTGGAGCTAACTGATCTGGGTAAAGCCAAACGCGTAATTGTAGATAAGGACAATACGACAGTTGTTGAGGGTGGAGGCGATGGCAAGGCCATTCAAGGACGGATCGCCACCATTAGAAAACAGGTTGACGAGACCACTTCAGACTATGACCGCGAGAAGTTGCAGGAGCGGCTAGCCAAACTTGCCGGCGGCGTTGCTGTGGTTAAAGTCGGTGCGGCGACTGAAACAGCAATGAAGGAGATCAAGGCGCGTGTAGAAGATGCACTGAACGCTACGAAGGCAGCGGCTCAGGAAGGCACTGTTGTTGGTGGCGGCGTAGCGCTGGTACGTGCCGGACAAGTCCTGGATAAGCTTTCGAACGAGGATTCGGACGTGCTAACCGGAATCAGGATTGTAAGGCGAGCCCTCGAGGAGCCGTTGCGCCGTATTGCGGAAAACGCCGGCCTGGATGGCGCCGTGGTTGTGGGTAGAGTGCTGGAATTAAACGGCAACAAAGGATTCAACGCGGCAAGCGGTCAATATGAGGATCTTGGCGCAGCCGGAATAATCGACCCCACTAAGGTTGTCCGAACCGCGTTGCAAAACGCTTCCTCAATTGCGGGCCTGATGCTCACAACCGACGCGGCAGTTACGGATGCTCCTGAACCTGCGAAACCAGCACCGCCCATGCCGGGCGGCGACGATTATGATTACTAGCAGTTTACGCAGCCATTTATATGACCCGGGGCTTTAAGGTGGCCGGAGATTTGCAGGAGCAGAATTCGGCGAATTCTTATTGCATTGAAACGCAACGGCGAATATGCTCAGAACATCTAACCGCACGGGTTGGATAGGTTTTGGTAACGGGCCCGGGTCGAAACAAGGGGTTGCTGTCATGAAATCATGCATGACAGCTTTGAGTTGCAGAAAGTTAAGACAATGGTTGATCTAGGATCCTACAAAGACAAGTTTGGTGAAACCGGGCAACGCATCCTCGAGCACGCGTTAAGCGAATCGCGCCAGCGGGACCAGAATTTTGTTGCAGTGGAGCATATCCTGCAGGCTCTTATTCATGAGGAACCGGATATGTTCAACTCAGCCATGCGCGAGCTTTCTCTGGATCCTATCGTTGTCAAGATCGCCATTGATCAACGTCTGGATACGAGCCGGCAGCAACACGTGGGTAAAGGGTTCCGCATTTCTCCTGACACGACTGACCTTTTCAAGCGTGCGATGGAGCGAGCCCGCGCACAGGGCCGCAAGACTATCGAAGCGACCGACATCTTTTCTGCGCTCACGAACTACGACAGTCTGTTTGTTGAAGTTTTGAAAACCATGGGAGCCAACCCCGACGCCGTAGCCGAAAACGTTCAGGCGCAGGTGCAGAAGAGGGAACACGAAGAGGAACAATATCGAAAGAAGTTTGAGCTGCCTCCTTACCTTAAGCACTTTGGCGTCTCCCTGAATCGCCTTGCGCGCGCTGACAAGATCGCGCCTACGATTGGCAGGGAAAAAGAGATTCAACAGATGGTTGAGATTCTTTGCCACCGCGAGCGTGCGAATTCTCCGATGCTTGTGGGTGAACCTGGCGTCGGAAAAACAGCAGTCGTCGAAGGACTCGCTCGTTTAATTGAAATGGAACCCGAGAAGGTCCCCGCGCGGTTGCGTGGTTCGCACGTGGTCCAACTTCAGATGGGCGGAATTGTTGCCGGCACGATGCTGCGCGGAATGTTTGAGGAGCGAATCAAGGGGATTATCGATGAGGTCAAAGAACGCGACAACCTAATCCTCTTCATCGATGAGGCGCACACTATTATGGGTGCGGGCGCGGCGCTGGGTACTTCTTCTGATGCGGCTAACATGTTCAAATCCGCCCTGGCCCGCGGCGATATGCGCATCATCGGCGCCACGACGCTAACGGAATATAAGGAATATATCGGAGAAGACGAGGCTTTGGCGCGCAGGTTCCGCCTGGTAAAAGTCGTTGAGCCTACAATAAGTGAGACGCGCGAAATTCTGCTCGGCCTGCGATCGCGGTTGGAAAGGAATTATTCTGTCAAGATTTCTGATGACGCAATTAACACGGCACTGGAAATGGCGCCGAAATACATCCGCAATCTCCATCTTCCTGATAAAGCTATCGGATGGCTCGACACGGCGGCGGTAAAGGTGGAAATCAATGAGCCGCAAACAATGGTCGTCAAACCGGAGCACGTTATCGAGGTGATCTCTCAGGAATCCCGTATTCCTCGTGACATGATCTTTCGTGATACGAGCGATCGTTTCTCAATGACAGAGGCGATGCTTGGTCAGCGGGTGATCGGCCAGAAGGCCGCGATTAAAGCTGTGGCGCAGCGACTGCGATTAAACAAAGGACCACTCAAGGAGTCGCATTACAAGCCTGACGGTGTACTTCTTTTCCTTGGCCCAACCGGCGTAGGTAAAACCGAGTTAGCGAAGGCAGTCGCCGAATTCATGTTCGGGGACGAAGAGAAAATGGTGCGCATCGACATGTCAGAATACAGCGACGGCACTGTCAGTATAGAGAAGCTGATTGGGATGCCGCGCGGAATAGTCGGATCCGAGCGTGGTGGAATTCTGACCGAACAGCTGCGCGAGAATCCTTATACGGTCTTACTGCTGGATGAGGTGGAAAAAGCTTCACCTTATCTAATGAACCTATTCCTACAAGCATTTGATGAGGGCTGGCTGACCGACGGTCGCGGCAAAAAAGTTTATTTGTCGGACGCGATCGTGATCATGACGTCCAATCTGGGTTCCGACAGCTTCAAGAAATTTGAGAAGCCTCTTGGTTTCGGGACAAAGACCGCCAGCGACTTCCGCGTCGTCAAGAATGAAGTGATGAAAGCCGCCGAGCAGCGGTTCTCACCGGAGTTTCGCAATCGCATTGACGAAATTATTGTCTTTGCGCCGCTGACAATGGACGAGGTACGCAAGATAGCAGAAATTTACCTCAACAGGCTTCAACGCCAAATGCAGCGTCAGGGCAAAGAGGTGACTGTCACTGATGAAGCCCTTAATTTCCTGACTGAGAAGGGTTACAACACGGCATATGGAGCCCGCTTCCTGAAGCGGCACATTGATGAGAAGGTAAAGCTTCCCATCACAGCTTTGTGGAAGACTGCCTCAAACTTCATCGTGGATGCCGAAGACGGCGACACAATAGTGAAGCCGTTGACGGGGACGAACGCCAGTTTGAATTGATTTTTAGGCTGTTTCCCTTTTTACATTGGGCGTTGCTGCTAACTTTCCGGAGATTCGATCTAAAGGGCTTCAACGATATTAATTGAAGCCCTTTTTGACGTTCGACCGGCTGTCCGAGTTTTGAATCCTGACAGTTGCAATGATGACGATGACAATACCTAACGCACTCTCGAAGACAGTTCTTTTGTTCTTATTGATTTATTGTTTACAGGGGAGCAGCGGCGCCCAAACGACTACCGTGGCGAAGCCCGGCGCCGCCGTAGATCCTAAGGTGGAAGCGATCATAAACCGCGCCATTGAGGTGTCGGGTGGTAGTGCTTACTTAAACGTAAAGACTGTTGTGGGTCGCGGTTTTTTTACTCGTTTTAACGATGGCATCCCTCAAATCCCCGCAAGGTTTCTCGACTACATCGCGTATCCGGATAGTGAACGCACGGAGTTTACGGGCGACGGAATTCGCGTAATCCAAACCAACACAGGTAACACCGGATGGCTGTATGACGGCGCTACGAAGACTCTAAGTGATATGAAGGGGACGCAGATTGAAGACTTTAAAAGAGGGATGCGTACAAGCGTCGAGAACGTATTACGCGGTTGGTGGAAAAAGGAGGGCGCGACGCTTAGTTACGTTGGACGACGTGAGGCTGGACTCGCACGGCGTAACGAAACGGTGTGCTTAACCTATCCCGATGGCTTCTGGATTGAATACGAATTTGCCGCCAAAGAAGGTTTACCCGCCAAAGTCATCTATAAGCATTCGAAGAAGAAAGCCGACTCTGATGAAACAGAAGAAGTCACCGAAGAGGATCGTCTGGCCAAGCCGATTACGATTGACGGCGTGACCGCGCCCTGGGTGATAGACCATTACATTAATGGCGCTCAAACAAGTCGCATCAGTTATGAGTCGGTTGAATACAATCGGCCGCTCGGAGATACGCTCTTCGCGAAGCCTGCAACCGTAAAAAGTCTGAAATAGACTGTAACGCAACTCGTTAGTTTGCGCGCCGCATCAGCTTCGGCTTCCGATCCTCCGCAAACTAACAGTTTACGTTACATTTTCGCTTACGAGTTAGCCAACAACCATCCACATGAAATGGGCGGCGGCAACCATATTGATTGTGATCTTTATGCTATGCGGCATGAGCGCGCGTAGCATTCCCGGTCAAACGCTCGCCGATCAAGATGACGTAATCCGCGTTGAAACTGATCTAACCAATCTGTTTTTCACAGCCACCGACAAGAATGGTCATTACATCACGAATCTTCGGGAGGAAGATCTCCGAGTGACAGAAGATGGAATTCCGCAGACCGTTCTAACTTTTCAACGAGAGACGGATCGCCCGCTGTCAATTGCCTTTCTGATCGACGTGAGTGCTTCCGAAGAGCGGACGCTGCCGCAGGAGAAGGCTGCGGCCCGCGCGTTTATCGAAACAGTGATTCAGTCAAGTAAGGACCAGGCGGCGATCATCCCTTTTACGGGCTCGGCGTTTCTCGAACAGGATTTGACGCGCGACATATTAAGTATCTACCGGGCCCTTGAGCGAGTGGAAGTGGCCATGCCGGCTTATCTCGGGTCGGGCCGGCCGATAAGCGGCATACCGACGGGCCCGGGCATGAGGGCAATTCCAAGGGAAGGAACGACCGCGATCTGGGATGCTGTCGCGGTTACCGCCAGCGAAGTGTTAAGTCCAAATCGCGACCTAAGGAACCGAACGCGTCGGGATCAGGCTGAAGCAGTTCAAAATCAGCGTCGCCGTGCAATCATCTTATTGACAGATGGGCAGGACACGACGAGCCGTTTGCTGCGCAGTGAGGCTACGCATCGTGCACTGGCAGCGGAAACAGTTATTTATGCAATTGGGATTGGCGATAGCGGGCGGGAAGGAGTTGACAAGGATGCTCTTAAGGCTGTGGCGGCATCCACCGGAGGTCGCGCATTTTTTCCGAAGCGAGAATTGGATCTGAAAAATGCTTTCACCGAAATTGAGCGAGAGCTTCGCTCCCAATATCTAATCGCTTATTCCTCTACCAATAAAGCGCGAGACGGGCGCTACCGCGAAATGCGCGTCGAGATAACCAATCCAGTTTTGCAAAAAGAGAAATTGAAACTGCGTCACCGCCCGGGGTACTTGGCTACACCGCTTTCCAAATAGATTCATAGAACCGACATGTCGTGTGGATCGCAGTGAGTTGTTACCGGGTTTGTCCGCCGTCGCCGTGTAGCAGTCTGGATTTAACGCGCAGGTTTCTTTTCCGGAGGTCTATCGTTCAGAAGCGGCAAAGGATCCATGGCGCCTCGCGTTGATTCGTAAACACCGAAGTGAAGATGCGGCGGCGTGCCAACCGCATTGCCGGTGCTGCCGACGTAGCCAAGGACGGTTCGCGTTGTTACATAATTGCCCTCCGCCAGCTGTGGCGCATACCTTTCCAGATGCGCGTAGTAATAAACCCTGCCGCCGGTTCCGATCACCGAAATTGTTTGACCTCCAGGGAATTCTCGCCGATGTTCAGAACGTAGCCTTCCGTAGCTGAAAAAATAGGGGTGCCAGGTGGGGCGAAGATGTCTTGCCCTTCATGCAGCCGACCACCATCTCGCGGCGCATGCCAGGTGTTAGTTATCCGGGTCTTCGTAACATCCGGAACCGGCATTGCCAACTTCTTGTCTGGATCCTTTGTGTAGAGTTGCGCTACGTGCACATAGAGCATCAAGCTCTCGGCGAATTTACCGGCAACTCTTTCCGCAGTTGCAGAGACGCCCGTGACAGCGCTCAAAATAAAGACCAAACATAGTCCTAAGGCCAAAACGGACAACTTTTTCATCACAAGTTTAGGATGCCGCGAATGGGTCCTTCGTTGCGCATTCGCTGTCAGTTGGGTGTTTGTGATCTGCCCTGGGACCGCTCCAATGCAGAGCTGTCCCAGTGTGCGAGATTTGCGCCGGCTTCGTAGGTAGTCTGGCAAAAATCCATAAGGGCAGTTTCAGGGGAGTCTGCTGCGCGTACGTCATCGTACGGTAGAAAGAATTCCTTCATGTCGGGCTATAAAATGTCTTCGCGGGGCGAATCTTTCCCTGACCAATAGCATCGGCGAGGCCGTCAGGTTCTGGAGTGGTGTAGGAATAAAAAGCCGCTTCCATGTCGTTGTTGCCGGGCCAGAAACCGTGGCTTATCACCTCATGAGAATAAGCTTCGCGCGTGATGATGTCCGCCCCTTCTCTTTCCGGCGCGCGCCGTCCCGAGAAGCGCGTGACCGCCATATCAAAGCTGCCCCAAAAGAAATGCACGGGACTAACTTTACCGATAAACCGTGCGCGAAATTCTTTGAAGACTTCATCCATCTTCACCAGCGCGCGCCACAATCGATTCGCGTACTGCGGATCATATGAGGCATGTTTCGTGTCTTCTTCAAACGGAATTGGAGCCGGTATCTCTACCGGGGTGGTCCAAATTTTTATATCCATTCCCAAATCTCGCAACGCCGACATCACCTCTGCATAGAAGTCTGCGACCGATTGCGGGCGAAGAGTAAGGGTCCTGCTGGCGCCGTCGCTGCATTCAATCAACAACTTGTGATCGATAAAATCAAATTCCATTTCAAAGTAACGATCGGCGAAAGGCATGGCCGACGTGGTAAGGCCGCGCGCGGAGACGTACAGAGGTACGTTCCACCAATGGTTGACGAGAGGCGTCTGCTTCAAACGGATCTTGCCTACAACCTGCGTCCACATGTGGAGCGTCGCACAAGTGTCTTTCCACTCGTTGAATTTTAGGATTGGCCAGGAGTCGGGCATAAGGAAGTAGCAAACACCAATCAGCGATCACCCGGAAGGTGAATAGTGAATGGTAAGGGGTGATTAGTAAAGCGGAGCGAGGTCACGCTGCGCGTTGCGAGGTGCGGAAGGTCTGTGCCAATCAGTGGCATTGTCGCAATTCCGACTAATGCGAGATTTAATCGCGTTGTACAGTTCTTCATGTTTAGATTCATTCTCTCTAAAGCAGGAGCGGCGCGGCAAGCCCGCCTTCTATGAAGCCGGGTCGTGTCAAGTAAGGTTCGGTTGATTGGTTCGCCCTTCTATTCGAGCTGCCGCGACTATTGGTGTATTTCTTTTCGCGGGCCCATTTAACAGTACGAGCGACGATGCCCATTCTTCCTGGCGAGCTTGGCTCCCGAAGGAGTTTCTGCCACAGGGGCTTGCGCGAGCTATCGTCTATTACAATCTAAGCCGAACTCACCTTTCCCCACTCGAGTCGACAACGACAATAGAAGCAGTGGCTATTCGTGTCCCCCTGGTCCTCACTTCCGCGATTACTTCCTCAGTGCACCTGGCTCAGCGCGCACTCAAGCTGCCGACGCTGCTTCGCGCCACCGCGTACCGTCGCGCAGCATAGCCCAACAGCGAATCAACAATCTTCGGGCTACGGCAATGATGGCGATCTTGCGTCGCGCCTTGCTGCCACGTTTTACTCGTTGATAGACCTCTCGCATCCAGGGGTTATAACGCAGTCCCGCCCAACTGGCCTCTACTAACAGGGATCTTAAGACTTTGCTCCCCTGATGAGTGATGTGGCCCAGGCGGTCGCTTTCCCCGGACTGCCATTGTTT
>JBHENH010000009.1:0-43583 GCA_046262135.1 Pyrinomonadaceae bacterium | reverse complement strand
TGACCGCTCCATCGACGAGAGTGAACGAACCGTCCTCTGATGATTTGATATGCGCGTGATAACGGGAAGCGCGCGGGTCGTCGAGCACAACGGTATTATCCGGTGCGCGACCTATAGTGCAGATACCCTGAGGCAAAAAACTGTATTGCCATTGACGCCCACTAGCATCGGTAATCTTCAAGAGTGCCATGATAGGTTAACTTGATTAGCCCCTAACTACGATCGTTCCTCAAAACTCTTAACTCACCGGGGACCAACCAGCCAGGTATTGTTCTTCGATTGATCCTAACAGCATGATATAGCCGTGACAACCATCGTTGGCGCGAGAGAATGATGGTAGGATTCAGAAGATCACGAACATTTTTGTAATGTGCGATGGCGCACGTCGATTGCAAATAACATCGGTTGATGAAAGTCAAGCCGCAAAATAAAAGATCTTTGTACCGCCTTTTCACATTCATTAAGTTTCCTTTGAAAGGCTTGACGTTTAGCAAGACCAATTGCTAGACTCCGACCACTTACCAAGTTAGGGCCCGGCGCTTTACTGCGTCGCTCGGATTTCCCCCAGACCCGCGCGTGCGGCGCAGTCTGATTTTTACTCCACGGAGGTGCTGCGGTGGGCTTCAAAGTCGGCCAGAAAGTCGTTTATCCGAATCACGGTATCGGAACGATCGAGCAGATCGAACAGAAACAAATAGGCGCTAGCTCACTCCCTTTCTACACGCTTCGCCTTGCTGCCAATAACTCGCTCGTGCTTGTCCCCGTTTCGAACGCCACGGAAGTTGGTTTGCGGTCGCCAATCTCCTCGGGTGAATGCGAAATGCTCTTCAAAGTGTTAGCTGATGATTTCTCCTTTCCCGCGAACGATTGGAAAGATCGGTTCAAGGAATTTTCGGAGAAGATGCGCACGGGCGATATTTTTGAAGCTGCAGACGTGCTAAAACACTTAACCTATCTTAGCCATCTCAAGCCTCTTTCTTTTCGTGAGCAGCGGATGCTGGAGCGTGCGCGGTATCTCGTGATTTCCGAGTTGGCCGCCGTGTGCCGACAGCCCGAATGCAATATAGAGCCGCGTGTAGAACAAGCACTTACCCGTGCTTGCGCCAAGCACGATCGCCGGCCCGCACGTGCCCGCGCAGCGGGAGCCGCCGCCGGTCATTAGACCTCTTAGCGTTTTCTCGCATAATTCCAAGAACCGATTAGGCCGCGAATACCAGCGTTTACGGTCACAGATCCGGCCCGTCCGACCTCTATCGGGCTCCGGCAAGCACTGCATGGTATAATTCTCATCACGAAAGCTGTGACTATGGCCCAGGAATTCATCACTCTCCCATCTTTTTTGTAGCATGTCAGAACCTCCAGGTTATCTTCTCGTTTCACTACTAGCACAGAATGAGGTCAGCCCTGCTATTGGATGGCCCATGGTGGCCTTAAAGTTAGCGTTGGTGTTATCGCTCGTAGCTGCCAACGGCTTCTTCGTTGCGGCGGAATTTGCGTTGGTGGGGGTCCGCAGGTCGCGCATCGAGACATTGGCCGCTGCAGGAAAGAGTGCGGCCCGTCGATTGTTAAGACAGCTTAACAACTTAAACGCTTACCTGTCAGCTTCACAATTAGGAATTACGCTGGCGTCGCTTGGCCTTGGTTGGGTAGGGGAACCCGTCATTGCACGTCTGTTAGAGCTGCCGTTTGCCGCACTTTCCGACGGACTTAGACACGGCCTCGCGTTTGCAATTGCCTTCTCGATCATCACCATCCTGCATATAGTCCTGGGAGAGCAAGCGCCCAAACTATTTGGCCTTGCGCGTGCTGAAAAAGTGGCACTTGCCGTCTCCCTTCCGATGGAGCTGTTCTACCGGGTATTTCAATGGCCCATCCGGGCGCTCGATTGGGCCAGTGCGCGCACAGTTCGTTTGGTCGGGCTGCACCCTTCTCCTGAACACGCATCAAGTTACACGGAAGCTGAGCTGCGACAACTTGTCGATTTGTCCCGCGAGAGTGGTCATCTTCGTGCAGAAGAACGCAGATTGATTCACCGAGTATTCGAGTTTTCGGATACGCTCGTGCGCGAGGCGATGGTACCGCGCACGGCAATCGCCGCAGTTCCCAGCGACTGTTCTCTAGAGGAATTGACGCAGGCATTTGAGCAACACAGGTATTCGCGTCTTCCCGTTTACCGCGAATCAATCGATGACGTGATTGGCTTTGTACACAGCAAAGATTTAGTGCCGTTTTTACGAAAGCCAGAGGGTTTTCATTTAGAGAGCGTGATGCAGTCACCTCTGTTCGTAGTGGATACGGCCCGCCTTGAAGACGTTCTGCGACAATTGCAAAAAGAGAAGACACACTTCGGCTTTGTAGTTGATGAACACGGAGGATTAGAAGGTATTATTACTCTGGAAGACCTACTGGAAGAGATTGTGGGTGAAATTTCCGACGAGCACGATGACGAGGTGAATGAACAAATTACGCCGGCCGGCGAGAACAAATACATTCTTGCGGGGGGACTCGCGGTGCGCGATCTAAATCGCCGCCTTAAGTTGGCTTTGCCAGAGTCAGAAGCGTATACGACGATCGCCGGGTTCCTCATGACCGAAGCGGGGCACGTGCTGAAGCCAGCGGACACCGTTAACTACAATGGTCTTGTCTTTGAGGTAGACCGCGTGGAACGCAGGCGCGTTATTAGCGTGCGACTTGAATTGCCCTCAACTTCAAAACCAGCCAGGGCGGAGACTCGCAGTGGCACTGCCCGCGCGGGCGGCTGAGTCATCTTTCGTCTTCGAGTAGAACACTTCGATTCCCACTCTCAGGGTGATAGAGTTCCCTCGCTAGTCAACCAGGTCTGAAATGTCCCGTTAGGTTGGAGCCAAAGAAGATGAGCTGGATTGAGGATATACACGCGCGCGAAATTCTGGATTCACGCGGCAACCCCACGATCGAAGCTGAGGTAACTTTAACAAGCGGCGAAAGTGGCCGAGCGGCCGTCCCCTCTGGTGCCTCTACCGGTGAGCATGAAGCCCTGGAATTGCGCGACGGAGATATGAAGCGTTACGGAGGCAAGGGCGTTCGTAAAGCTGTTGCAAACGTAAACGAGATTATCGCTCCAGAAATAGAAGGGCTCGATGCGCTTGATCAGGCGGAGATCGACGCAGCCCTTATCAGGATGGATGGCACTTCGACAAAGTCGAAGCTCGGCGCAAATACGCTCCTGGCAGTTTCCCTTGCAGTGTCACGAGCAGCGGCATCCTATCTTGAGGTGCCTTTATACAGATATCTCGGTGGTCCGAACGCGCGCACGTTACCGGTTCCAATGATGAATATAATTAACGGGGGGGCCCATGCCGATAACAATGTTGATTTTCAGGAATTTATGATCGTACCGGTGGGCGCCGACAGTTATAGCGAGGGTCTTCGGATGGGTACTGAGATTTTTCACACCTTAAAGACCGTCTTGAAGCAGAAGGGTTACGCAACGGGCGTCGGAGACGAAGGAGGCTTTGCTCCCAACCTGCGGTCAAACGAGGAAGCGATTGACACAATACTGGAAGCAGTTGTTCAAGCTGGCTATCGTGATGGTACCGACTGTCTGCTCGCGCTCGATCCGGCGGCCAGCGAGTTTTATGACGGTCGTATGTATACCTTCAAGAAGAGTGACAAGCGAAAACTATCGAGCGATGAAATGGTCGCATTCTGGAAGGCATGGATTGAGAAATACCCAATTGTCTCCATCGAAGATGGTATGGCTGAGAATGATTGGGAGGGGTGGAAGACGCTTACGAATGAATTGGGCCAGCGCCTACAACTAGTAGGTGATGACCTTTTTGTGACCAATACCGAATTCTTACGCAAGGGGATACAACAAGGGGTCGCGAATTCAATCCTCATCAAAGTAAACCAGATCGGCACTTTGACGGAGACTTTGGATTGCATAGAACTCGCCAAAACAAACGGTCGCACAGCTGTTATTTCCCATCGCTCAGGTGAGACCGAAGACCCTTTCATTGCGGATCTCGCTGTAGCCACTAATGCCGGTCAAATCAAAACCGGTTCGCTTTCCCGTACGGACCGGATCGCCAAGTACAACCAACTCCTTCGGATTGAGGAAGACTTGCGCGGTGCGGCACGTTATCCCGGTCGCTCCGCGTTTCTTCAGTTAGACACCGCAACTTCGAATCAGGCCAAAGAAGTAAGTGCAAAAAGTTGAGGGAGTGAGAGCGATTGACAACGGAAGTGCGGACCCATCAATGGGAATTAGGTGAATACACTATCAGCTCAGACAACGAGCGCCTGGATATCTCCTTAATCCATAACTTTATTTCCAATCAGTCGTACTGGGGCAAAGGGCGGAAGCTCTCGACAGTAACGCGGTCTCTGGAGAATTCTTTAAACTTTGGAGTCTATAAGGACAGTCGGCAAATAGGCTTTGCGCGGGTGGTGACTGACTATTGTACGTTTGCGTGGTTGGCGGACGTATTCATCGTCGATGAGTATCGCGGTCGTGGATCGTCCATCTGGCTGGTGTCCGTGATTGTGAAACATCCCGCGCTGGATGGGATGCTTCGCTGGACGTTGGCCACACGCGATGCACACAATCTGTATCAGAAGTTTGGCTTTACCACGTTAAACGATCCGCAAAACTGGATGGAGCGTTTTGATCAAAACGAGTCGTGAAATTTGTGGGAGGCCTCGTTGATCAGTAAACGTCGGCCGCTGGCACTCATCATCATTGACGGTTGGGGTTATTCGCCGCTTCGCGAGGGCAACGCCATTGCCTTAGCTGAAACACCCTACTATGACGCACTTCGGGAGAACTATCCCCATACTCTCCTTGAGGCCTCAGGCGCGCGCGTCGGTCTGCCCGCGGGGGTAATGGGCAATTCGGAGGTGGGCCATCTGAATATCGGTGCTGGCCGAGTGATCCGAATGGACGTATCACGAGTTGACTACGATATAGCGACTGGCGAGTTTTTTCGCAACGACGTGTTGGTAGCGGGGATGTATAGCGTTAAATCGAGAGGTACGGCGCTTCATCTGATGGGTCTGATCTCTGATGGCCAGGTGCATTCATCGCAGGAACACCTTTATGCATTGCTTCGGCTTGCGAAGCAGCGCCGCGTGGAGCGGGTTTTTATACATTGCTTTCTCGACGGGCGCGACACTCCCCCCTCGTCGGCACTTCATTACATTTCTGCACTCCAGAAACAGATCACCGAAATTGGCGTGGGCCGAATCGCCTCCATCATCGGACGATACTATGCGATGGACCGGGACAAACGGTGGGACCGTACACAGCGGGCTTACGATCTACTAACGAACAGGAATGGCGAACGAAGTAACGATCCTATTGAAGCAATCGAAAGCTCCTATAAGCGGGGGATTACTGACGAATTCGTAGAACCGATTGTGATAACTGACGGTTCCGGCGACCCCGTAGGAACTGTAAAAGACGGCGACACCGTCATATTCTTCAACTTTCGTCCAGATCGCGCACGACAACTTACAACGGCCCTCGCGATCGCGGGCTTTCACGGGTTTGACATAACTGGAAGGCCGAACATCGATCTCGTCTGCTTTACTGTCTACGATCGCAACTTTCCGCTTCCAGTCGCGTTTGCGCCCCGGGCCCATAAAAATGTTTTGGCAGAGGTTTGGGCAGACATCAGTGTGCGAAACTATCGGCTGGCAGAAACCGAAAAGTATGCCCACGTGACTTACTTCTTCAACGGCGGTGTTGAACAAGAACATTCCTGCGAACGGCGGTTGCTCGTTTCCTCGCCCAAGATCGCGACGTATGACTTGCAACCGGAGATGTCTACTTTCAAGGTGACTGAGAACGTCTTGCGGGGCATCGAGGAAAACTTGACTGATGTCTTCGTCATCAATTTTGCCAATCCTGACATGGTGGGCCATACGGGCAAGCTCGATAGGACGATCGAGGCATGCCAGTATGTGGATACTTGCCTGGGCTGGATCACGAAGAGCGTTAGGAACGCTGGAGGCGTGACTATAATTACAGCAGATCACGGAAACGCCGAGCAAATGATCGATGCCGCTTCCGGAGGGCCACACACGGCGCACACTACTAACGCAGTTCCGTTTCATCTGATCGATGACGCAGCGAAGGGCATGAAATTGCGTGAGGGAGGGGCGCTGGAAGACGTCGGTCCAACGCTCCTGGCTTTGTTGGGTAACGAAAAACCAGAAGAGATGACCGGACGCGATCTAAGGGAAGTGGTTTGATGTTAACTAAAACCAAAGGGCGCATTGGTACATCGGAAGTGTTCGATCCTCGCAACATCCTGGTTATCGATTTTGGTCAACTTGGTGATGTTGTGCTCAGTCTGCCTGCTTTGTGCGCCATTCGGAAGCGCTTTCCGAAAGCGCACATCACTGTGGCGATAGGAAAGCCCGGTGCCGAGATTGTTGATTTAGCTGGCGCAGCAGACGAGACACTCGTGGTCGATCGCGTGGCACTGCGTGATGGCTTTAAGCCTATCTCCGTTTTTCGGCTTCTCAGAATTGTTAAAGAGGTCAGGCGGAAAAAGTTTGATTTCGTCATCGACCTACACAGCCTATCTGAAACGAACTTGCTTGGTTTTCTCTCCGGCGCCCCTAAGCGCCTTTATTCACGCCGACCCGGACGCTCACTTGATTATCTGGCAAATTTTCATCCGCGCCCACCTGTCGAAATGGACCATCGTAAACGGCACCTAATCGATCGTTATCTTGATGTACTGATTCCGCTTCCGATTGAGAGGGCCGATCGCCTCCCGACTCTTAAAACCCGAGCGACGGACGATGCGACCCTTGAGCGCATTTTAAGGAAAGCAAAAGCTGAAACCGGCGCACCTTTAATTGGATTGTTCCCCGGAGCTGGCCATCCGAGCCGCCGTTGGCCACTGCACCAGTTTGCTAATCTGGCAGATTATTTGATCAGAAACGATCAGTTAAAAGTTTTAGTTTTTGTCGGGCCGGAGGAACGCGGTTTCATCAAAGAAATTCGGCAATTGTTTCCCGCGTCCACTGTAATCCTCGATCAACTCACAATACCGCAGTTAGCAGCGGCCCAGGCTCGCCTTGCCGCGTTCGTTTCAAACGACACAGGCCCTATGCACATAGCTTCAGCAGTCGGAACCCCGGTTGTTCTTCTGCTGGATAGCCGCGCGCCCGAAAGTTATTTGCCTCAGGGCGAACGGCATCGAGTGATATACAACAGCGTGATCGGTGATATCACTGTCGAAGAAGTTTATATCGCTACGCGTTCAATTGTTGCCGCAGGGCGAACCGCAACACTTTTCGCAAGTTGACCAACTATGGTTCGCGTGAAGTTTTCAGCCCTCGTGGGAATCTCCATACCTATAATCTGGGATTAAATGAATAAAACTAACAGAGCAAGCCGCTTATATCTGGTAAAGGGTCTTGTAATCGGTTTTGTTGCTGTATCAGCTCTCCTGTTCTTAAGAACGCTGAGCACCGGGTCAGCGAAAGACAAAACTTCGACCGATCAACCGAAATATTCGGACGTTTCGAACGCGAAACGCGATTCGACATCTCTCGACGATTTGGCTAAACGAATAAACGCCCTAATCGAGGAGAGCCAGTTTGCGTATGCGCGCTGGGGTGTATCGGTGATCTCGGCCTCTGACGGGACCACCATCTACCAGCGGAATGCCGGCAATCTGTTTACTCCCGCGTCCAACATGAAGATTTACACTACAGGAGTTGCGCTCGATGTGCTCGGGGCAGACTATCGCTGGCGCACCTCCGTTTACGCCAACGGTCAACCCGACGCCAACGGAACCGTCAGCGGCGATCTAATACTGTACGGTCGCGGTGCGCCTGATCTCGTATCCGCCAGCAGAGACGAGCACGCGGGTTCCCTCGGAAAACTCGCGGGCGATCTGTATGCACGCGGTATCAGGAAGGTAACCGGTAATGTCATCGGTGACGAAAGTTACTTTCGCGGGAATGCTTGGGGGGATGGTTGGCAATGGACGGACATGCAGTGGTATTTCGGAGCAGAGGCCAGCGCGCTTTCAATCAACGGGAACGAAATCGATCTCAATGTGATTCCTTCTTCAACCAGGAAAGAACAGCCCACAATAAGGATTAGCGATAACCAGGGATATGTGACTGTCCAGAACCAGCTGGTGACGGCAGACCTTGGCGTGCGCCCAACCATCGGAGTACACCGCGGACTTTCTGATAACAGCGTTCAAGTGTGGGGAGAATTTGCGCCGGGCTCAAAAGGCTTTGGGGCTCGCCTTTCGGTCCACAGGCCGGCGCTATGGGCAGCAAAATTGTTTTTAGATGTTCTAAAGACGCGCGGAATAGCCGTCGAGGGTCAATCGGTCGTGCGTGATTCCCGTATGCCCGCGAGCCAAAGGTTTCAGCCGTCACAAGCTGTTGAGCTCGCTTATGTAACGAGCGAACCGCTTGGCGAGATCACCAAAAGGACGAATAAGGAAAGTGTGAATCTTAATGCCGAGTTGACTCTTCGCACTTTGGGCAGAGAGCGCGGACAATCTGCGATCCATGCGGAACCTGTTGGTAGAGAGTTAGGCGACGATGAAGCAGGTCTCGCCGTAATCAAATTCTGGATGGCGCGGGCAGGCATATCGACAGAACACATTGCTCTTCATGACGGTTCCGGCTTATCGCGGCTGGATTTGGTGACCCCTGAGTCGACCACGCGCTTACTCGTCGCTCTTTCGAAAACCCCCGCCTACCAGGCGTTTAGGCAATCGTTGCCAATATCGGGAAAGGATGGGACCCTGGCGGGTCGTCTGAAATCGCTTGTTGACCGCGTGGAAGCCAAAACCGGTTCTTTAACTTATGACAACTCCCTTTCCGGATATCTTACAAACGCAAAAGGCGAGACTTTCGCGTTCTCCGTCATGTGCAACGACCAAACTGGTCGAGCCAATAGTATCCAGCTAATCGATAAAATAGTGGCTTTAGTTGCCGCCTTTCCGGACCTACCGTCCAAAACCTCAGGCCAAACTCCCTAAAATCTCAATGAATCCGGGCGTGACAGCTTGTGTTGGCTATAGACAAACGCTGTTAATCTCGTTAGTATTGCCGTTGCGGTTTGATTGTCCCACTCCGCATCCTCTCTAACAGCTGAAAAGTCCCACCCCTCGGAAATCAGGAGTCAAAGATATGCCAAGACGAATTTTTCGTTTTTCTGTACTTACATTCGCGATGTCTTGTCTGTGTGCAGCAGCGTCGGCGCAGTCGACTCTGACGGCAAAAGCGAATGTTTCTCAACCGGCGTCAGCGCCAGTTGTTGCTGATAATGATCGTCTGAGGGATGGATTAGTTGGACCCGTCCGCAGAGTCAGGACAGAGATTGCTAAACTTTCAGCTGAGAGCGGAAAACTCGTGGAGGGTAAACACGCGGTTCTCGAAGTTGTGGCGTACGACATAAAAGGGAATAAAGTCGAAAACCAATACTTTCCAATGACTGGGGCCAATCTGACTGGCAAAGAGGTGTACAAGTATGACGACAAGGGCAACATCAGTGAGATGACTCTTGTGAATTCCGATGGGTCCTTGCTGAGTAAAGAATTGTACAAATACGAGTTTGACTTCGCAGGAAACTGGAACAAGATGACCACTTCTGTTGCAGTGATCGAAGGCGGCAAAATGTCATTCGAACCGACGGAAGTAACGTACCGATCGATAATGTATTACCTTGATGAAAACATGATGAGAATGGCTCAGCCATCGCCGTCGGCTGCTCAGCCGGTTCCGCCATTTGCTGTGCCCGCAAACAACGGTGCCAACGGACTCGCAGAGCCTAAGAATTCTGCTGTTCCACCTAAATCCTCTGTGAGCAATAATCCACCCGGAACAAAAAAATCTTCTCCAGTGTTGCCAGAAGCGATGATCACTTCTGACAAACTTAACAGCGGCGGATTGGTGGAAGTTGGAAATCCTCGCGCAAACTCGAATGCGCAACCTGCGGTAAAGCTGGATTCGGAACCGCCGCCGCCGCCCGCTCCCCGTCCGATCCTCAAGCCTGTTTCGGGAGGTGTGCTGAATGGAATCGCAATCAATTTACCAGCACCAATCTATCCGGAGGCTGCCAGACGCTTAAGGGTATCGGGGCTAGTCGTTGTAGAGGTGGTCGTAGATGAGACCGGTAAAGTAATTTCCGCCCAGGCGAATAGCGGACCGGCATCTCTGCGAGATGTTGCTGTCCAAGCAGCTCTAAGGGCTCGCTTCTCACCCACCAAGCTGTCCGGCCAACCTGTGAAAGTATCTGGCGTAATCAATTATAAATTCTCGCTGGCGCAGTAAATTGATCACAAGATAACTTGACATTGCACGACTGAAATTCCTCAACCAAAACCGCCTCCATATCAGGAGCTAATTCCGATGCCATTAAGTGGAGACCTCAGCGACCTGTCACTTTCCGAGTTGATCGAATTCTTTTGCAACCAGCGAAAGACCGGTCAGCTTAAGGTTCTCTATCCGCAAGGTCACGGCCACTTCTATTTACAAACCGGATCTGTTGTGGACGCTCGCATCGGTGTGCTGCGGGGTATTGAGGCCGTCTACTATGCTTTGACTCTTCCGAACGCGAAGTTTGAGTTTAGTGGGTCAGAAGAACCAATAGAACGCACTATCAACCAACCATGGACGCAGGTTGTGTTAGAGGGTCTGCGACGCCTCGATGAAGGAGTTGTCCCTGCAAATGCATTTCCTGCGGGCTACAGTGAAAACGCGGAGCCAAGAGTCGTAGAGGCAGACACGCCTCGCACGATTGACACTTCCTCACCTCGAACTGAGCCTGTTTCGGCACAAAAGGCTGTTTCAACTGAGCCGATCCAGAAGGTTAGGTCACAACCAATCGCAAAGGACGACCGTACTGCTGCAATCGAAGAAACAAGCATACCGTCGTTTCTTTCCTCTGAAGTTTCACAGCCGACCAAAAGTCGGAAGGCCTGGGTTGCCGGCGCCGTGGCTGCCGCAGTACTGGCCAGCATTGCTGCAATCGGCGTCCCCGCAGGATGGTATGGTCGGAAGGGCGCCGCGCCAATAGCCAGTCAGCCCGCTATGCAATCGGATACTACAGCGCCTTCTTCGGCTGATGCCCAGGTTCCAACCAGCGCCAGTGCAGAACCGTCCAATTCAACAGTCGTACCGGATCGTGATAATGACCCTGGGTTTGCTGCGAAGCGACAGCAAGAAAGGGAACGAGCCAGAGCACGAGAAGGGAGAGCCGCTGCTAACCAAGCTGCTGCGAGTTTAGCTTCACCGTCGTCCTCCAACGCCGCAGCTGACTCATCCAAGGCCGGGCCGAAAAAGGTGACCGTATCAGTTACGTATGACGAGTCGGGTCGCGTGACACAGGCCTCTGGTTCAGACGCAACCGCGGTCCGTATCGCACGTCAGAAGCGCTTTCCAGCCGGGAAGGCCGGATCGACCACCATTACGATTCCCATAAATTAAACAAAAACTCGAACGCTCAAATGCATGAGGGGTAAAGGAAGAATTTCCTTTACCCCTTCACTTTTGCCAGCGGCGAAATGAGTCCCTTTTCAGATAAGCAGCATGATTTCATCATCCGTCAAAACACCTGTCGCCCGTTTTGCGTGCTCGTAAATCCGCGTGACACGCTCGGCGCTGGCTTCAATGCCCCGTTTCTCCAGCCAATAAATCACATTTGATTTCCCGCTCATGGGTCCGATTTCCACAACCTGTTCCAGCCCAAACAGGCCCGCTGGGACGCCTGAATAAACCATGTCCGCCAACTCTCGATCACCTTTCTTGTAACTTTTAATCACCGCTGCTGCATGTACACCGGTAGCGGTGCGAAAAGCATCTCGACCGAACACAGGATAATTGTAGGGGATTGCCCAGCCACAAGCTTCTGATGCAGCTTCACAATACCGGCCCAAAAGGGATAAATCATTCTGAATCCAACCCATCAATTTCAGATTAACAAGTAACTGATCGAGTGGGGTGTTGCCGACGCGTTCACCCATGCCCAAAGCCGAACCGTGAACTTGATCGGCGCCCCCCTGAATCGCAGCTATCGAATTAATTACTCCGAGCCCTCGATCCTGATGACCGTGCCAGTCCAATCTGATGTTGCCTCCCTGTTGCTGGATGATAGTTTTCACAAAGTGAACAACAGAACGAGCGCCGTCTGGAGTTGAATGTCCGACCGTATCGCAAACGCAAACTGCCTTCGCTCCGCATTGGATTGCGGTCGTATAAAGCGCACGTATTGTTTCAGGGTTTGCGCGGGTAGTGTCTTCGGTAACAAACATAACCGGCACGCCTTCACCCACCGCAAAGGTCACGGCTTCTTCCGTCAATTTTAGTAGTTTATCCAGCGTCCAATCTTCCGCAAAAAAACGTATGGCGGAAGAGCCGATGAAGGTGCATGCCTCGATGGGAATTCCTACACGCTGCGAGATTTCAATAATTGGAAGAATATCGTTGCGGTGAGTGCGTGCGGCGCAGTTAGGACGAATTTTTAACTTCTTATCTGCTATCTCTCGGGCCATCATTTCTACGCCCGCTGCGTGAGTTCCACCCGCGCCTGGCAATCCTATATCCGCAGTATCGATACCCAGCGCGTCCATCAAATGAAGTAGTTCGATCTTTTTCTCTACCGGCGGCTCGCTAACGGAAGGTGATTGCAAACCGTCACGCAACGTTTCATCGTCAAATCCAATGTGCCGGCCGGGAGCGATCAACGCCGGTTCGATGGTGTTCCAGTCGTAAACTAATTCAGCAAGGGACATCGAATATACCTCGGCGGTTCGGCATGACCGCGCGATTTACAGCCCGGCGGTCAAATTCGGCCTCACGTGGACCTCTTAAACAAATTAACTCGAAGAAATTTGATTACAGCAACCTGTAATACCTAATGTCAAGCGACCTTTTGGCCAGCTTTTGACGCCAAGCTTCGACTGTTATAGCCTCTGACGCGTTCCGCCCAACTAGAGTCTTCGGGTTCGATTCTGTCGACTTTGAATCAGGCAGCTCCGGCTCAAGTTAAGACCATCGCGTTAGGCTCCGATCGCCTCGCGAAGATTTTGGCCGTTCGCGCGGCCATCTCGCGAATAGCAGAGGTAGATGCGACGTGGGCCGAAGCCAATGTGCTGGCCCGCCCTGTAGAAACCAATGTGCCGGCGATGCCGCTGAATGACTGGCAGTTGATGCAGGGCGCGCGCGAGAGGGCCCTGGCTATTCGGGATCAACTATGGTCACAGCGGATAGAGGCCTACATTTATGTTGGCTTAGAGGGTGGTTTTCATTCGATCTCCATAGAAGGTGAGTGGCACACATTTCTGCGCGGCTGGGCCTATGCTACCGATGGAAAGAGCGGAACGTTTGGGTCCAGTCCGTCAATAAGTGTTCCGCCCTCACTTGCAAAAAAGGTCATTGAAGGACGTAAGGAGCTTGGCCTCGTAATTGATGAACTTGCTGGAGCGCAAGATGTGCGTAGCCGACAGGGCGCCTGGGGCATCCTCTCTCGTGGCCTGGTCTCACGACCTGCGAGCTTCGAGCTGGCGCTGATCGCTGCGTTTGCGCCGTTCTATAATAAAGAGTTGTATAGTTGAGAAACGAGATGGCGCCCGTTGGGCGGTTGCGTTTGTCCGTTGCGACCGATGCTGCGCCGGCGCTAAACATAATGGAAGGACTCACGGAGATTGCATTCGACGGTTCAGAAAATGGAAGAACTTATCGCACAGGTTAACGACGGGGAGCCAGCACCACATTTTCGTTCCAACAGTGGCTGGATCGAAGTCATAGCCGGATCGATGTTTTCCGGAAAATCAGAAGAACTGATCCGCCGCCTGCGGCGCGCGAAGATTGCTCGTCAGAAGGTGCAGGTTTTTAAACCTGAGATTGATTCTCGTTTCTCGCAGAATCATATCGTTTCCCATTCAGAGATGAGGCACGAGTCGGCAAACATTCGCAGCGCCTCCGAAGTGCTGGCGAAAGTTGAACCCGACACGGAAGTCGTCGGGATTGATGAAGGACAATTCTTTGATAACGCGCTGGTGGATGTTGCGACGCAATTGGCCGATCGGGGTGTTCGCGTAATTATCGCCGGTTTGGACCAGGACTACACCGGGAAGCCCTGGGAACCGATGCCACAACTTCTGGCGGTCGCCGAATACATCACCAAAACTCACGCGATCTGCATGAAGTGTGGCCAGCCTGCCAACTACACGCAACGCACATTTGAATCCGAAGAGCGGGTGGCTGTGGGAGGCGAAGACATGTACGAAGCCCGCTGCCGTCGCTGCTTCGTTCCGCACGCCGACGCCCCCACCGTGCATGCGGAATGATTCAATCTGAATTTCAAGTCATATTCTTTGACGCCTGGTTTTAGATTCAAGCTGCGAATAGATCAGCAGTGCTCACAATATGGCGCAACCTATGCACAGGGCGGGCTTGGGAAAATAATAAAGGACTCTCGATCATTAGGAAGAGCTTTACAAGGAGTTCGAACTCTAATAGGCTGTGGCAGTTCCGCAGACTACAGTCTCGCACCTCAGCAACGCGTCCTAAGTCACGCAGTCGGTGCAAACCATCCTAACATCCAAAGGAGCGGATACTGATGAAAACTCAGACAGAAAACTCAGAGATAACCTCGCGCCGCACTTTCGGTAAATTCATAGTTGCAGCTTTTGCCGCCCTGCCCATCGGCGCCCTCGTAGAACGAGCTAGTGCTCAATCTAGCAAGCGAAAGAGCCAAGTGAGAATACTGCAGTCATCGCCGATTACCATTGGTGGAGGTGGTTCAGTCGGGATACATTTCAATTCTAATTACTACAAACGTATCCCTCACACTAATCTGTTTAAGAATACTGTGGGCGATATGCTCCATAAGCTTTGGGTGACGGATAGATTCGGTGCAAACCGTGATCGTACGCCGGCGAGTTCACGGTGCCGCATTGTGATGCACTGTGAGAGGTTTGACGCCAGCGGCAATCCGATACCGGACACCGATAGCCCTATAACACTCTACGGACGGCCTCTAGCGATCGAGTTCAATCCTGATGATTATCCGTATGGCATCCCAACAGGCGGACAAGACCCAATCTACTATCATGCCGACCGGAAAATTACGCGTGATATCGAGGTGTGGTTAGGTAGTGTGGCCCAGCCCTCATTTCCGCCGCCCACTGGAGGAACGTTCTCCATAAAAGTTGTCAATTCCTACTGAAAATTGTTTCGCAAGTGGAGAATGCCGTGCGCGGCTAAAGGGGTCACGACTCAAGTCAGTGCTGGCTTGACCAAAAGGCGGCTACAGTCGATTGTCACTTAACGTACCGCTGCTTTGCGGCTTGTTCTTGTAACTCCCTGACATCGATCCGGGTGAGAAAGAACCGGTAGTTCTCGCTACCCCACTGTCGTTCGAGGTTTGCAAGCGCCGACGAAGCGCGAGATGCTGCTTCACTTGCGCCTTGAGTGTTCCCATCCACAGCCTCCGCGTTAGCTTGAATCAACCAAGCCTGCCACTCCGATTGATACTGCTTGGCCGCGGAGAACCATTCTTGTGCTTGCTTTGCGTTGGCAAGAGCCGTCTTCGTATCGCCTGCTGCAAGTGCAGTCATCGCAACGGCGAGTAAGGCCTGCGACTGAGGCAACGGATCAGAGAGCGTCTTCGCTAGTGCTGCGGCTCCCTCACATCTCTTACGGCCGACCGCATTTTGTCCGGACAACGCCTGGGCTAACCCCAGTGTGCTGCCAGCCTGAACGGCAATGGTCTTGAAATCTGTCCCAGCGAGCTTCAGTGCATTCTGGCTTTCGGTCGTAGCCGCAAGCAAATTGCGCTTGCTAAGGTTCAGTTGTGCTTTGGAAACGCGAATCCAAGCCAGCAACTCTCTATATGGTTCATGGCCCGAGTTTTCCGCGACGGACTGAGCCTCTGCCAGGAGGCTTTCTCCCTCATCGTAGTGTCCTAGCTGCCACAGCATTCTCCCGCGATTCATTAAGGCATAGCCAAGGACTAGCTTATTGCCGAGGGTCTTGGCAATTTCATATTGCGCATTGAAGTGGGCGAACGCCGCCGGATAGTTCTGCTGATGATTAAGCACCACACCCATGCCTTCATGCGAGAGAGCGATCTGTTGGGGGTCCCCAACTATATGCGCGAGCTTCAGTTGGTCTCCGAAAGCCTGCAGCGCTGCCTCGTATTTGCCGAGCTGATCGTAGGCATGGCCCAGAATGGCGTAGGCCTGAGAGGTCTCTTTGCGATATCCCCCTTGTTGGAAAAAAGGCAGCGCGAGTTCCACGAGCTTCGCTGCTTCACTGGGATTGCTTTGATGTGTTCGTAAACTTGCCAACGACAGAAGAGCGCGCGCTTCGTTGCGCTTACCCTTATAGTTCTGTGCGAGGCGTAGGGCCTCATTGAAATTCCGTTCAGCCTCCGGCAGACTCCCTCGCACAAAATAGGAGTTGCCGATGTCTATCAATCCGGCGGTGGCCAGGTTTTCTATGCCGCTCGCTTGCGCAAGCTCTAAGGCCTGCTGAGAATATTGAGCCGCTTGGCCAGCTTCGCCCGCAACGATAGAGATGTTACTCAATTGCAGTAGAATTTTGATTCGTTGGTCCTGATTGTCCAACGCTGCTGATTTGTTCAAAGCTTGTTCAAATTGCGCTTTGGCTTCGGCGACTTTTCCCTGCTGGCTGAGCAGAATGCCTCGTTGATAAGAGACTTCCGCCATTCCCTCGATTTCGTTCGAAGTATCGAAAAGGCGGTACGCTTTGTTATAGGCCGCCCCAGCATCATCAAATTTCTGACTTCGCCGGAGCACGAAGCCCAATCGCAAAAAGGCGGCGGGATAATTTGGGTCGCGCCTAGTCGCTTCCTGGTACTGTTCAATAGCTTTGTTGGTTTCTTCATTCTTCTCATGTGCGCGCCCCAAGTCGACTAAGGCATAAGTTTTTTCTGAATCGGCGACGCTCGCCACGATGTTTCGATAGTCCTCCACCGCCTTCACAAAGTCGCGTTTTACCGTATTGGTTATGGCTTGTAATCGCATGCCTTCGACCGGTGGCAGAATCGTACGATCAGGAACGAGATCATTAGCCCGAATCAACTCATCCTTTGCTTTGTCAGAAAAATCAAGTTCGGTCCAAGCTTCGGCTAGGCGTGCATGTGCGAGTGCGAATTGATCATCCTCATGAATAGCCTGCTGAAGTAACTTGCTCGCTTTGAAAAACGCGCCTTCTCGTATTGAATCGACCGCGTGGTCATAAAGACGCTGCGATTCCGGCGAAGGTAGATGTGGTTTGGGACGCATCAGCCGGTAAGCGCCCAGACCAAATATCCCAATGAGTACTAATCCTGCAACTACATATCCAACGGAAAGTCGGGGGCGCCTGAAGATGTCTGAGAGAGTTGCGAGCGCGCTCGTAGGCCGCGTTGCCGCTGCCGGAGAGTTAAGGTGCGTGACTGTAGGATTCGAGGCTCGTGTATTTAAGTTTGCAAGCGCGGTGCGCAGATCATTGATCAACTCGTCGGCAGTTTGATATCGCGACTCTGGTTTCTTCGCCAACGACTTCAGTGTTATGCGATCGAGTTCACTACTAACGTCAGTGTTGATTAGTGACGGTGGCGGCGGATCGTATTGAATTACTTTGGCGCAAATCTCAACAGGGCTGCCGCCAACGAATGGGGGCTTTCCGGCAATGCATTCATAAAGCAATCCGCCAAGTGAAAAGAGATCGCTACGCGCGTCCACTTCGATACCCAACGCCTGCTCGGGCGAAAGATACATGGGTGTGCCGACAATGACGCCTTCCCGTGTTTGCGTATTCAACAACGTCTGTCGTTCGGGATCTGCGGAATCGGCCACGCCAGCCTGAATCTGCTTAGCCAGACCAAAGTCGAGCACTTTTACATTTCCCCGCTCGTTAAGGGCCACGTTGGACGGTTTTATATCTCGATGCACGATGCCGTGGTGATGCGCTTCGGCTAGTGCTTCAGCGACTTGAATGATGATCTCGAGCGCGCGCGGAATGGTCAGCGTATCTTTGAGCATCAATTCGCCCAGGGTCTGTCCCTTAACAAACTCCATGACAATGTAGGGCTGGCCGTCCGGCGTTTCGCCGTAGTCATGGACGGTTGCGATGTGTGGATGGGAGAGTGCTGACACGGCCCGGGCTTCGCGTAAAAAGCGGCTGCGAAAGTGGTGGCTGGCTGGCCCGCTAGTGTTAGTGAGCGTTTTAATTGCTACGCGTCTGCCCAACACGGTGTCTTCAGCGATGTACACTACGCCCATGCCGCCTTCGCCCAGGCGTTCGATAATTCGATAGTGGGAGACAGTTTGGCCAATCATAGGCGGAAGAGGTTTGCTACAAGCGACCGAAACGTAAGAGGTCTCGAACGAGATTTATTTCGGACAAGGAAAACGCAAAGTGCTGAGCGCGACCATTGTCGCTAATGAACGGACCTATTTCAAGATGCTAAGATCAGGTCTAGCCATAAAAGACGGGCAACGCTTTAGCCCATCTTCCCCTCTCAACGCAAGAAGTCTCTCCATCATCGTTCTACCAACCAGTCGGGCATAAATTCCAGCCGCCCGAAAGATCCAGGGGTGAAATTCGTGGTGTCCAGGGTGTCTCCCCACGCCGGTCTCCCCGATGAAGCGCAGAGTTGGACTCAGCTTCTTTCAATTGAGGTTGTGTACTACGCCGCCCATGTGTAAATCGCACACAACGCGAGGCGTCTTGATAACTAACATCCCGCGCGGCAGGTGGCGTCCAGCCCTGTTTCGAAGAAAGTGGTCATACTGGTTAAAGAGGAGACAAGACAATGAAGACACAAGCATTTGTGTTGACACTCAGTGCGGTAGTAGTGGCGTTCATGATACCGATGGTGATACTTATCAACGCTCAACGTCCAGGAAACAACAATCTCCCGCAGGCAAGGTCTAACCAACTTCAGGCCGGCGACTTTCGCCTCTCCGGTCCTTTCACACATAAGAATCTCAGCATCTTTCTTGTTCACGGGAAAGACCTCGTATCAGGCAAAACTTTTTTGACGCTTCAGGAGGCATTGGAACAGAAGAAAGTTGTCGTATACGAAACCAAAGATGTCAACGAACTCTCAATCGAAAATCTGTCTAATGAGGACGTTTACGTTCAATCGGGCGATATCGTAAAAGGTGGTCAACAAGACAGGATGTTGGCGGTCGATCTGATCGTTCCGCCGCGATCAGGTAAGTTGCCTATCGAGGCCTTTTGTGTGGAGCACGGCAGATGGAGCGGTCGTGGCAACGAACGCGCCGCCGTTTTTAGCAGTTCTGCCGACGTGGTGGCGACTAAAGAGATTAAGCTGGCAGCCAAACGTTCAAATTCGCAGAGTGGAGTCTGGGAAAGTGTAACAGTCGCGCAGGACAAGCTCAGTCAGAACGTAGGCACGCAGGTTAATTCTAGCCTCTCTCCGTCAAGTCTCCAGCTCGCTGTCGAAAACGGCAAAGTTCAGGAGAACTCCGACGCGTACATCCAGGCGCTAGCGCAGATTGTGAACAAGAGTGACGACGTGATTGGTTATGTCTTTGCGATAAACGGCACGGTCAACAGCGCAGATGTTTACGCGTCAAATGCGCTCTTCAAAAAGCTTTGGCCCAAGCTGCTCAAGGCAAACGCGGTCGAGGCTATTGCTGAAACTCGAGCCGGCAAGTTTGAGCCGCCCAAACCCGAAAACATTAAAGCGTTCCTTGCTGATAGTGAGAAAGGCAGCGCCACAGAAAAGGAAGTGAGCGCGCGCGTTGGACTAGTGACCCGTGAAGACGAGAATAACATTGTCTTCGAGACGCGTGACCGCGCGCAGAAAGACGTAGTGATCCACAAGAACTACATCAAGAAGAATTAGTGAAGGAAAACGGAAGAGGGAAAAAGGGGAAGAGGGAAAAGGGGAACCTCTACTTCGCCGTTCTTTGCACGGGTTTTCGCTTCGTCGTAAAACGCCTTGATACTGACGTCGGTAGGAAAGCTCTCGTCCATCGCAGAGATGTTAACAATCAAGTTGGCAGCATCCGATCCGCCCGGTGAACGCCATACGAGCATCTTGGAATTGCTATCGGCTTCCTTCCAGTTAGCGGGAAGTGTCCACGACATTCCCTGCTGATCCCATTTGAGCTCCTGGCCGCCTGCCAACGCTTCAGTCTGTGCAGCCGTAGGTCTCGCGCGTTCAACGGAGTCGCTCGACGTGGACGACGACTTACCGGTTTCGCCTGAGTTCGTAGTGTTCTTCAGTTTGTTAGTTAAATTGCAAAGCGAAAGCGCCAATCCGAGAACAAGAACGGGAATGTGTTTCATGGACCACCTTCACGAGGGGAATTGAAGAGCATCGTGCTTCTAAGCCTAAACCGGCTTGCAAGTCAATCTTTTAGCCGTCCTATCGTGTGCGGCTAATGCGCTTTGTTGCACTCTCGATTATTCGCGTTTCTCGTTTACGGCTGGCGAGACCGCATTTGCCTCTCGCCGTTCGCATGCTATCCTACGGCTCCCCCTCTAGTTCACCCCCCTTTCGTTTTTAACAGAGCACTATGCTCGTTCGCGGAGACAAATGTATGAAAACTGCTTCTTCCCATTGCGGGCCAGTTATAAGTTCAGCGACGCTTGTCCTGAAAAGACCATCATTGGTGTATGTTCTCGCAATTCTTGCAACCAGCCTGGTTATCTTCGCCGGAAGCGCTTGTCAAAGAACGGATACGAACGCAAATTCCAATCTAGCCGCTAACGCGAACACGTCTCCAGTCAACGCCAATGCCAATGCTCCGGTCTCCACGTTAGTAATTGCGGCGCGTGAACCGGAGAAATATCGGGCCACGCTGGTATTCAGTGCCGAAACTGAAGGCGGCGAAAAAACTGTCGGTATCCCAACGCTATCTGCCGAAGTTGCGCGCAATGGCGTCGATCGTCGCGTGTCGTTCAAGCTTCCGGACGGGTCGGATTTGATTTACCTCGAGCAGGGTGACAAACATATTGTTATCGCCCCGGGCCGTAAGCAATATGCTGAATTGACTCCGGAAGCTACCGGCTTTCAATTGCAAAAGTTAATGACGCCGGGCCAACTCGTTTCCTATCTTGAGAAGTTGAAGGGCGTAGAACGAGTTGGAGACGATACGATTAATGGCCGCGCG
Source organism: Pyrinomonadaceae bacterium (assembly GCA_046262135.1). Lineage (GTDB taxonomy): Bacteria > Acidobacteriota > Blastocatellia > Pyrinomonadales > Pyrinomonadaceae > PSRF01. The sequence continues at coordinate 22,452 of JBHENH010000009.1, read as the reverse complement.
GCCGATAAGTATCGGTACGCTACTACGACCAATACGTCAACATCTGCGGGCCAAGTGAAGAGTGAAGCCTTTGTTTTCGTCGACAAGGATACTGGACTGCCGCTGCGATCGGAGCTTTACACCGAGGCAAGCGGAAATGTGCAGGGCGTGAAGGGCGCGAAGATTGTTGCTGAAATGCGCGACATCACCACGACCGTCGACCCGTCGTTGTTTCAGATTCCAGCAGGACTCAACAAAGTGCCACCCGAGCAGGTTCGTTCTCAAATCGATGCGTTTACGGGCACGGTGGCCGCAGTGATTAAGGCGTTGCTAAGCAATTTGGCTCCGCCGGGACAGACCTCTGCCGTACCAGTTGCGCCGTCGCCATCTCCGTCCGCGACGTTGCCTCCCAGAACGACAAATTGAGGAAAACCGATGAGATACTTGCTTATTCTTCTTCTGGGTCTCGTTATTGGTGGGGTAGCGACCATTTTCTTTTTGGGTGCGCCACGAGCTAAGGCCATACCGGGCACGCGAGTTCAGCCGCCCGACGCTGCCGGCGATCCACCGAACACAGTTGTAGTTTCCCTGACTGATGGCTTTTTGGATCAGCTTCTGGGCACGGTCTTTCGCGATCTTGGCCCGCCAACATTCCAGCTGTCGTCAAACCACGGTGGCACCAGTGCGTCCACTATCACACAGGCGGTGTTTCAAGCCGGCTGCACCAACAATGTGACACTCTTGGCGGAAGCCAACAACGTCAAGACTCACGTTCAATTTGCCGGCGGCAATATCACCGCGCCGCTGGTCTTCACTGGCAGCTACAATTTGCTGGGAAACTGCATGCAATTTAAGGGGTGGGCTCAGACAAGTATTCAACTCTCGTTCGATCAGCCGAGCCAAACTGTATACGGCCGCGTAAATGTAGAAGGCATGAACCTTGATGACGTGCCGCCTTTTGCAAACAATTTCGTTACGGTCTTCGTCCGCAGCGCAATTGATCAGCGGATTAATCCTGTCGAGGTTTTGCGGCCATCGCAATTGCAGTTACTCGTCCCCGTAAGAGCGAGTAACGGTTCCGTTAAGGCGCAGGTAAAAGATGTACGGGCGGAAGTACAGGACGGATTCTTACGTTTGCACATTACGTACGACTTCAGCGGCGCCAAAGGACAGGTGTAAGGTTCGCCTGTCACAGTCGCGACGAAGACAATTTACAGGTGAGCCTTGCGAGGGCGATCCGATCGGACCTCAAGGGTTGGGAATGATCAATTTGAGTGACTGAAGTCCTGGGCCTACAACCAAATCAACGGTATTACTCCGTAAAGTTTTTCGTTTTTCGATTTCAATCGAGGCTGACACTCCGAGACTAAGGCCCTCATACGCCTTGAAGCTGAATCGTCCCTGCTCTTTGACGCTGGTGCTGTAAACGATTGGATCTCCGCCCATATATTGAACGCGAGCGTTGGAAGCCGGAGTACCATTCGCCCACACGACTGTTCCTTCCACGTCGTATTCCAAAGGCAACGGTGGCACTGTTAAATCGTATTTGTCCCGATGTTGGCCTTCGCCAATTGTAATAACGGTGGCTTGCGAACTTTTACTGACACCGGGGTAATAGACCAAAGGAAACGGGCGTTGCTGGCTGGTCATTCCATCAAACCTGACCTGGAGGATGTAACGTCCTGCGGGTAGTCGTTGAAAAAAATATTTCCCATCCTCCTTGGAGTAAGCGGCGTCCCAATGGCCCTGATGGCGTGGTTTACTCGCTTCAGAAATAAAAATTTCTGCGTTGTTCACCGGCAACCCCTGAGGATTGAGCGGCGCGCCCGCTTTGTTTGCATAAACCAGATATTGTTGCGCATTCACAAAGCCGAACCCGCAATCCGCGTCACCAAGTCCGGTCATCACTTCAACCTCTGCAGACTCGACACCGCGAAAAGGCGAATCAACTGAAAATCGAACAACGCGCCTCGACTCGTCGTATCCATCCCGTTTGAGAGTGATAACGTGACTATTGATTACCGTGCCGACAAATGCGGCAGAGGCGTCTCCGTAGGCCTGACAGGGAACAGATGTACCGGCACAATCACACGCGGCGACGGGATTGGCGCAAAGCGACCAGAATACGATCACGGCACTACCGACTAGAATCCATCTCATAAATGTTATTCCGAAGCTAGGTCGTTACGAGTGGCACGGGTAGGGTCGGATCTTCCGCCATTCCGCCTTCTGCAAGCATACGCTGGCGTTGGAAGTGGTCCACGATCTCCTGGGCCGTCTTTTTTCCCACAAAAGGTGTTAATTCTGAAACTGCGGCCACCGCGATTCGCTGGATAGAACCAAAATGTCTCAACAAACGACCCTTCCGTTTTTCGCCAACGCCGGGAATCGCAGAGAGTTCGGAGGTAAAGTCTCGCAACTCGCGTCGTTTCCGGTGGTAACTCAAAGCGAACCGATGGGTTTCATCTCGAATCATCTGCAACAAGCGAAGTATTAACGAATGAGGATCAAGATAGATCGGTTCGTGTTCGCGGCCCTTTACCAGCAGATACGAAACCTGATTGTGACGTAACGGAGGTTTCACTATTCCCACCATCGGCACCGCTTCCAGATCTAATTCGCGCATGGCGTCTGCCGCTGCATTCAGCTGATTTTTTCCGCCATCAATCATAATGAGATCAGGCAGGGGTTTTCCTTCTTCCAACAATCGCCGATAGCGGCGAAAAACTGCTTCGTGCATTGACGCGACGTCATTCGCGCCTTCAACCGTCTTAATGCGAAACTTACGATATTCCGCCCGGTTCATTTTGCCGTTATCGCACACCACCATTCCGGCAACATTCTCTGCTCCTTGTATATGCGAAATATCAAACGACTCGATCCGCGCGGGAAAACGCGGCAACTCGAGCGTTTCCTGCAACTCTTCCAATACCAGTTTCATATCGGGCTTCAGAACCCGAAAGCGTTGTTCAAAGGCAAGCTTCGCATTCTTTTCACCCAAATCGATCAGGTCGCGCTTTTCACCACGCTGGGTGTAATGAATCCTGACGCGACGCCCCTTTCGAGTAGTCAGGGCCTTTTCCAATAGCTCGCGATCGGTAAAATCTACTGGGACATGAATCTCTTTTGGAACGTAGTCGGTCGCGTAATACTGCGCCAGCACCTCGCCGAGAAACGTTGCCGGATCGAAATCGTCTTCAGGAAGATCTTCCCAGAAAAACTCACGGCGGCCGACGATGTGGCCTTCGCGCATAGTGAAAAGTTGCAAGGCAAGACGCGGACCCTCGCGGTAGTAAGCGAAGATATCGACGTCGCGATCGGGTGACGTGGCCATTTTCTGTTGCTCAGAAAGCTTAACTACAGTCTTGCGCAGGTCGCGATACTTCGCTGCCATCTCGTAACGAAGTTCACCCGACGCCTGATCCATGCGTTCTTCCAACGTGTCAGCTAGTTCCGTATTTCTCCCTTCCAGCAGCAGTCGCACGTCCCGCACAGCTTCTTGATATTGCTCAGGAGTGCACAAACCCTTGACGCATGGTCCAAGACAGCGTTTGATGTGATATTCCAAACACGGGCGCGGCGCTTTGCCGTCAATTTCAATGTCACAGGTGCGGAGCTGAAAAGTCCTGTTGATTACGTCGATGGTCTTACGCGCCAGGCTTGCCGGTAAAAAGGGTCCGAAGTAGAGTGCGCCGTCGCGCTGAATTCGACGCGTGATAACGGCTTTCGGAAACGGCTCGTTGATAGTTAGTTTCAAATGCGGGTACGACTTGTCGTCCTTTAGATTGACGTTGTAACGGGGCTTGTGCTTTTTGGTTAAGGTCGCTTCCAGAATCAGCGCCTCCACTTCGTTATCAGTAACGATGACCTCGACATCAGCGATCTGTTTCACCAGGGCGTCGGTCTTGCGGTCGAATGGCCGCGCCTGGAAGTATGAACGCACACGGCTGCGCAGTCGTTTCGCCTTGCCGATATAGATGATTTTGCCGGCGCTGTCCTTGTAGAGATAAACGCCGGCGGAAACTGGAATTTCCTTGAGTTTTTCAGCTAATGTCACTGTATTCTAGATGCGATCACTGCGCCACATTTTGCCCAACTATTCTAACCGAGTGTCCTGATCAAAACTAATTTGGGGGCCTGACAACCAGCTCCGATGCGATTCCCGTTCGATCTACCTACCCAACGTAGTTTTGACGCCGCCGGCTTTGGCCTCAATGCCGTCGACCACCTGATCGTGGTCCCGGAATACCCCGCCTTTGATGCGAAGATGAGATTGCTCGATCATCAGCAAGCCGCCGGAGGACAGGCGGCGACCACAATGGTTTCATTGCAACGATTGGGCCTTCAGACTGCATACGCAGGCAGGTTCGGTTCGGATCCGGAAGGGCAATTTGGTTTGCAGGCAATCGAGTCGGAAAGTGTGAACGTCGAATTTGCTGAAGTGATTGAAGGAGCACGCAACCAGCTTGCTTTCATCATCATTGACGCACGGAACGGAGAACGCACAATCATCTGGGACCGCGATGAGCAACTATCTTATTCTCCACAGGATGTGCCCCTGGAGCTCGCTTCCCAAGGTAGAGTTTTGCACCTGGATGCGCACGATCCTCCTGCCTGCGCGCGAATGGCCCATACGGCACGTTCAGCCGGCACAATTATTTCGGCAGACATTGATAACATCTACGACGGACTTCCGCAGCTGCTACCACTATTTGATATATTGATCACATCCAGAGAGTTTCCGCATAGGTTAACCGGCATTGCGGATGAACGAGCGTCGCTCGTCGAATTGAAAGCCCGTTACGGCTGCGCGATAGTCGGCATGACAGTTGGGAAGCGGGGAGCGATCATTTATTGCGAAGGACAGTTTCTGGAGTCAGCGTCCTACGAAGTCCCCGGCGGATGTCGCGACACTACAGGTGCAGGAGACGCCTTTCACGGGGGGTTTCTTTACGGATTGTTGACTGGCGAAGACATTGAGATGAGCTTGAAACTGGGCAATGGAGTCGCCGCCTTGAAGTGTCGCGATCTGGGCGCAAGAACTGCGCTGCCTGATGCAAATCAGTTGAGACAATTTCTCGAAAGCGAAAAGTAAGGGAGCTGCCGTGGACAAGTTACTGTTGCCGATTCTGTTAGGCACTAATCGAAAAAAACGCAATAGCGTGTTCCCCGCGAAATGGTTGCTCGGAGTAATGGAGAAGCGGCCCGAGATCGAAACGCGGCTATTCGATACGAGCGATTTTGCCCTCCCTCATGACGACTACGGTCAGGGACTCAAAAACCTTTTTCCAGAATGGAGAGACACGATAATCCGCGCAGACGGATTAGTAGTGGTTTCACCAGAATACAATCATGGCTATCCGGGAATATTGAAGGCGGTCCTGGATTTACTTCTGAAGGAATACATCCACAAGGCTGTAGCGTTCGTTGGGGTATCCGCCGGCCCATGGGGTGGCACGCGCGTCATTGAAGCGATGGTACCGATGGTGCGTGAATTAGGTCTGGCAGTAACATTCAGCGATCTTAATTTTCCGTTTGTGCAAAGATCGTTTGACGCTGAGGGGAAACTTTTGGATCAAGCATTTGAGGAGCGAGCGAAGGTTTTCCTGGACGAGCTGATCTGGATGAGTCGCACGTTGAAATGGGGTCGTCAAAACGTCCCATCAAAACACCATCAGAGTTAAAAAAAATCATCAGATCTAAATAATGCTACGCTCCAGTTGGCACGGCTATTGTGAGATGTTTGCGGAATAGATCCAATACGCGCCGCCACGCGTCCGCCGAAGCTTGACGGTCATAGACGGTCGGGCCGGGTGTCGTTGAAGAATGCGTGGTCCGCGTCGTAAGTCATCACTTCCAGCGGCAGTTCATACTTCACCGCAACTTCTTTTAGTTTGTTAACCTTATCCTTATTGATCCAGGCATCGCGTTTGCCGGCAATGAAAAGTGTAGGCACTTTCAACTGCTTCAGCACCTTCTCTTCAGGTATATCGCCATAGAAGGGAGCAGCAGCGGAAAGCTCATCAATCTCGCAAGCGGCGCCCAAGGCGAAAGTGCCTCCCATGCAATAGCCGGTTACGCCAATCTTCGTCGCGTTGTACTTCAATTTGGCTTCTGCAATTGTTTCGCGGATCGTTTCCATCCCATCTTCAATCGCCAGCCCATGCATCAGCTTCGACGCTTCTTCGGCGTCTTTCGTAACTTCACCCCGATAAAGATCGGGTGCGAGACATAGATAGCCCTCGTTAGCATACCGGCCGGCAATATCACGAATGTGGTCGTTGATGCCCCACCATTCCTGAATCAACAGTACGGCAGCAGTCGTATCGCCGTCGGGACGCGCCACGTGAGCGGTTGTAGCGCCTCGTGAAGTTTCGATGTTGAGTGTCTCAGTTTTCATATCAAGCCTCACTTGCTGGAAGAAACTTCAAAAAGATGTTGTTTGGAGGCAGGATTATACGTGAACAGTTGAAATCGTTACACCAGCTCATCACGTTTTGAAGCCGCGACGGAATGCGGGCATCCCAACGCATGTTGTAATCGGCGCGGTGTTTTATTCGCGATGAAATCAGTGGTATAAGACTCTCGCTCTGCAATCCATCTCGCCTGTTTAGATGAAGACGATAATGAAAAACTTATCTACCGCATTACTAACGCTGCTTATAGGAATGATGGAGCCGTGGGCGGCCAACTCAAACGTGGTTACAGCCGATCTGGTATTCAAGAATGGCAACATCTACACAGTAAATGAGCGCCAACCGAAGGCCGAAGCCGTCGCAGTGAAGGGTGATCGGATTGTTTTTGTCGGTTCAAACCAGGAAGCGCAGAGGTATGTTGGTCCCCATACCCGGGTTATTGATCTGACTGGCAAGACAATGGTGCCGGGGATGACAGACGCGCATCATCATCTTTCCGGTGTCGGTTTCCGTGAGACGACACTGAATCTCGAAGGCGTGACCAGTCTCGAAGACTTCCTGGCCAAGGTAAAAGCGCGCGTCGATCAGGCGCGACCCGGCGAATGGGTTACGGGTCGAGGTTGGATCGAAACATTCTGGCAGCCACCCGTATTCCCAACCCGTCAGGACCTTGATAGCATCGCGCCGAACAATCCCGTCTTCCTTGATCGCGCTGACGGCCACGGCGCTGTGGTCAATAGCGCGGCTCTTAAACTCGCCGGAATTGACAAGAATACTCCGAGCCCTTTCGGTGGTGAAATTTCCAAAGACAAACAAAGCGGCGAGCCGAATGGCATGCTGCTGGACGCGGCGCAGAATTTAGTACTTCGCCATGTCCCTGGAGCAACGCCTGCGGAGGCTGAACAGGCCTTTATCCTGGGCGCAAAACGAAATATCGAGCTCGGTTGGACACAGGTGCATGATGCCGGCGGGAGTTATGCGGAAGTAGCACTTCTGAAAAGACTTTACGGCGCTGGGAAAATCAAACTGCGCATCTACAAGGCGCTGTCGGCCCCCGGCGACCAGGCAGCAAAACTGTTCCGGGATGGGCCAATAATCGGCGATCAGGCTCATCACCTTACTGTTCGCGCGCTAAAACTTTATGTCGACGGATCGCTGGGCTCGCGGAGCGCAGCGTTGCTCCAGCCTTATTCAGACGCCCCCAACACTTCGGGCTTTCTTACGATCAAAGAAGCGGATCTACTGCCGGTGCTTCAAGAAGCGTTGAGGAAGGGCATACAGATTGAGACGCATGCAATTGGCGACCGTGGTAACCGGTTTATTCTCGATGAATATGAGAAGGCAATGAATGCAGTGCCACGCTCTCAATGGAAAATAAACGCACCTCGTTGGCGGATCGAGCATTCGCAAATTGTCAATCCTGCGGATATCCCGCGCTTCGCGAAGCTTGGTGTGATTCCTTCTATGCAGCCTTCCCATGCGATCGGAGATTTACACTTCGCGCCCAGTCGCCTGGGAATTTCCAGACTGGCCGGTGCGTATGCCTGGCAGAGTTTCATAAAATCGGGTTCGATTATCGCAGCAGGTTCCGATGCGCCTGTCGAGCGTGGCGAGCCGATGATTGAATTTTATGCGGCAGTCGCGCGGAAGGATCAAAAGGGCTTTTCCGGAGAGGGTTGGCATCCTGAGGAGGCGGTGACGCGGGAGCAGGCGTTAAAAATGCTGACTATCTGGCCAGCGTATGCTGCTTTTGAAGAAAGACTGCGCGGGTCAATCGAGTCGGGCAAGCTCGCGGACTTCACCATATTGTCCGCCGATATCATGAAAATTCCTGAAGCGAAGATTCTCAAGACGCGTTGCATGATGACGGTAATCGGTGGCGAAATTGTTTATGAGGCGGGGTAGCGTCTCGTTACGGTGATGCAGAAGTAGGTCAACTTGAATTGCATCTTCAGATGAGGCTAAGTTGAAGACAAAGCAATGACGACATGGTCAAGGTTCACACTTAGCAACCCCACTCGTCGCAACTTTCTCTCTCTCCCCCGGAGCTCGTTCCGAGCTTTGCTCAGGAGCAGTGTTGAAATACGAATCATGAGAGCCTCATTAAAGATCGTCGTGTTTTCATTGGTTGCTGTATCCGCCTATTTGCTTTTGCCGTCGAGGGCGCTCCATGCGCAAACCACGCCGTCCCCACCGCCGCAGTCGCCACCGGAGTTCGCCAGGCTCACGATGATTGTGGCTAACCAGACAAACCATTCAGTTGACGACGTGCGCCAGGAAGACATTCAGCTGATGGAAGACAAGTTGACCCAAGCAATATCGTCGTTCTCTAAAGATGTCCGTCCCGTTGATTACGCGCTGGTGCTGGATACTTCCGGGTCATTCAAACCTCTTTTACAGCCCGTAGTGGAAGCAGCGAAGATTCTAATCAACCGCAACCAGGCTGAGGATGAAACTTTCATTGAAAGTTTCGTTAGCAGTGCGACTATCGAGACAAATCAAGAATTCACGGCAGATAAAGCTAAGCTTAGCGCGGCGCTGGATTCTCTCTATATACGCGGCGGTCAATCGGCCGTTATTGACGCGGTCTACTTAGCGATAAAACACACTGCGGAATACAAGGACGGTCCAGCGGAACGGCGGCGCGCGGTGGTTCTGTTCACGGATGGTGAAGATCGTGCCAGTTATTATGGTAGCGACCAACTAATCAAATTACTTCGCGAGAAAGACGTGCAGGTCTTCGTCATCGGTATTGTTAACCAACTGGCTAGAGATGGAGGCTTGATTCGGAAAAGTCCGCGAGAAGCGGCAGAACGGCTTCTGCATCGAATCGCGGAGGAAAGCGGTGGTCGAGTTTTCTTTCCCAAGGATGTTAAAGAGTTGTCTGAAGCAACTGCGGAGATCGCACACGACCTACATTTCCAGTACTTAATTGGTTTCGAACGGCACGGCAAACCTGGAGAAAAAGGGTTTCGCAAGCTCAAGGTTACAGTAGCAGATACACCCGGTCGTGAAAAGTTGACTGTCATCACCCGCCCGGGATATTTCGTAAATGTTCAGACCTCAGTTCAGAAGGCCAATGAGAAAAAATCGCCATGATAAAAGTTTCAAATTGCCACCACTCCGAATTTGCACGTCGCAACTTTCTCTCGTTTGCCGGCAAAGGCCTTGGACTGGCGGCGCTCTCTTCCGCACCAATCGCATCACTGCTCAAGGAGATCCAGGCGGCTACTAAAAATGTGGCCCATCTCACGCCGGAACAAGTGGCGATGGATGAAGATTACTGGGCAGTTATTCAAAATTCCTTTTCCGTTACCCGTGGGATCGTCAACTTAAACAATGGAGGTGTGTCGCCCAGCCCCCGGATCGTCACGGAAGCGCTGGTTCGTTACATCTGGCAACAGGAAGACGCTACGGCCTATACGATGTGGCAGATCCTCGAGCCCCAATCAGAAACGATCCGTACCGGCCTCGCCGAAATGTTTGGCTGCGATCGCGAAGAGATCGCTATCACGCGCAATGCCTCGGAATCGCTTGAAGTTCTGTTAATGGGCATGGATTTAAAACCGGGCGACGAGATCCTAACGACTACACAGGACTACCCGCGGATGCTGACGACATTACGCCAGCGCGAGAAGCGTGAAGGCCTGGTGCTCAAGTTAATTAAGATACCGATTCCACCACAGAATTTGAACGAGATCGCCGTAGCGTTTGAACAGGGAGTCACCAGCCGCACGCGGCTAGTACTTATCTCTCATCAGATAAATATTACCGGGCAGATCACGCCTGTTAAGGCTGTCTGCGATATGGCCCGTGCAAAGGGAATCGAGACGATTGTCGATGGCGCACATTCCTTTGGTCAGTTTGATTTCAAACAGAAAGATCTGGGGTGTGATTACTTAGGTACGAGCCTGCATAAGTGGCTGTATGCTCCGAAAGGCACGGGGTTACTCTACATTAGGCGCGACAAAATCGCGAGGATTTGGCCGCTGATGGCGGCGGATTCCAAACAGTCGAGCGACATTCGCAAGTTTGAAGAGATTGGGACGCACTCGGCGGCGCCTAAGCTGGCCATTGGAGAGGCACTGCTCTTTCACAACGGCATTGGAGGTAAACGAAAAGAGGCGCGGCTAAGGTATCTCTCTCGCTACTGGATGAATCGCCTCAAGGCCGTTCCGAAAGTTCGCTTCAATACTTCATTTGACCCCAATCAATCGTGCGCCATAGCCAACGTGAACATTGAGGGCACGAATCCCAGCGCCATCGGCAATTACCTGTTTGATAAGCATCGAATTTTTACAACGCCGATTATTCATGAAGAATTCCAGGGTCTCCGCATCACACCAAATATCTATACAACGCTAGGCGAACTTGACCGGTTCTGTAGTGTGATGGAGACGATTGCCCGCACAGGTCTGCCAGGATGACTAAATGTTATTGACACACATTTGCTTTTCAATGGTTGGTACTGATGAGAAGCAGATGCAAGGCTATAAGGATCGATCAGAAATTCGCGAGATCATGGGCGACCGGTTGGCTCGCGAGATTGTCCTCGAACCAAAGAGTAAGTAGTTGCTTATTAATCTTCTATCAGTGATTAATTATGCGCCGCCCTCATCGTGAGTGCGGCGCTTTAATTAGAATTGTTGACGCTCAGAGCAAGCGTCATCATTAATTCGGGGTATCGGCGATGTCTCAAATCATTACCAGAAGAAAACTGCTAACCAGCGGTATCAAAACGAGCCTGGGGCTAATAGTCCTGAAGGAACTAAGTTTCAGCTCACTTCCGGTTATTGCATTTTCATCAGAGAGACCGGGAGCTGATCGTTTTCAGGCTGCCTACCCACGCCTCGACGAATTCATTGCCAGGCATATGAACGACGTCGGCGCGCCGGGAATGACTCTGGCGTTGGTTGATCGCGACGGTTTGCTGCGCGCTTCGCAGTACGGGTTCGCGGATCTTAAGGGTCGCGTGCCCGTGGCTGCAGAAACGTTGTTTGAGATTGGATCGATTTCCAAATCATTTGTGGCGATAGCCATTCTGCAACTGGCCGAGGAACGAAAACTCGATCTGCATAAGCCGGTCACGCATTACCTTCCGTGGCTCAGGATTGATTCCCAGTACGCGCCTTTTACTACTCATCACCTGCTTAGCCATACGGCAGGTCTTTCTGGCATTCCATTGCTAATGCGTGTTGCCTCTACGCCGTTGCGCACCGGGTCCGAACCCGGGACACGATTTGTTTATTCCAATATTGGTTACGTCTTGCTGGGCTTCCTGCTTGAAACGCTTGATAAACAGCCGCTCGCAGATGTCCTACGCAAACGCGTGCTCAATCCACTGGGCATGCGCCAGAGTCAGCCAATAATCACAAACGACACGCGCGAACGCTTGGCCACGGGATACGTTCCTTTCCACGACGACCGGCCGTTTCCACTGCGCGGAAAGCTGGCTGAAGCTCCGTGGTTGGAAGTGCCCGAGGCAGCTGGCAGTGTGGCATCGACTGCCACGGACATGGGCGCATACCTGCGCATGTTGTTGAATCGCGGTAATGGACCACGTGGACGCCTGCTATCGGAAAAAAGCTTCGAACTGTTGCTGCAACCAGTGATCAAAGCACCCTTCCGTGGAGAAGACGCGAGCTACACTTATGGTTTGTGGGTCAGCGATGCGGATAGTCGCACACTCTTGCGCCATACCGGTGGCATGGTCTCGTTTAGTTCAGCACTGTATGTGGACATGACATCCGGATACGCTGCTTTTGCTTCCGTAAACGCACGATTAGGAGGCTACCGGCCGGTCGCTGTGGTCAAGTATGCCTTGGACCTGTTGAATGCGTCTGCGCGTGGACAAGAGCTTCCGCAGATTCCACCGCTGCCGCCGTCACCGCTGGTGATTAAGAACGCCTCGGATTATTCCGGCACTTTTACGTCACCAGGCGGGGAGAAGTTGTCGTTGACGGCTGAGAGTGAGCAGTTGATCCTTAAGTATGGAAATCAGAAAGTTGCGCTGGAACAAGCAGGACTGGATCGCTTTATCGTGAAGCATCCCGCGTTCGAATTGTTCGCCCTTGGGTTTGGCAGAGAAAAGGGGGCCGTAGTGGAAGCGTTTCACGGAGACCGCTGGTGGTTCAACGATCGCTACTCCGGTCCAAAAACCTTTGACTATCCACCCGTGTGGGATGCTTACGAGGGACACTACCGTTCAGACAGTCCGTGGTATGGGAGCACGCGGCTTGTTATTCGCAAGGGCCGTCTGCTCATCGAGGGTGAACAGCCTTTAGTACAAATCCAGCCGGCCGTGTTTCGACCTGAAGGCGACAGCGGCGCGGAACAGATAGTCTTCGACACCGTTGTCAATGGGAAAGCGGGGCGTGTGAATTTTTCCGGAATTGATTTTTTCCGCACCTTCACTCCTTAATTGCAGCTAGAGGTGAAAGGTGAATAAATCCATCTCGTAGATCTCTTTTTATGTCATCACAACAGGCGGTCGCTGAAACAACTCGCCAATTACTCGAATCCGATCTGGGCGAAGCAGATCACATCTTTCGCGTCGCATTTGAAACCTTTCTCCGCCTTAACGATTCATCCTGATTACTGGGAACGCGGCGGGGGCAAACTCCTGATCGAACCCGTAATAGATCTCTTTTCTGAATGGAGAATGAAACACGCCGGACTTTTTACATTTGCGGCAAGGAGTTGCGATGCACGCGCCAAATGAGCCGGCGTACAGTCAGCCAGGAAAGTTTGTTCTTGACGATTGGAGATAAATTCGTCGCAGGCGATAAGGCCTGCGCTCAAGAGGGGGCACTCTATGTCTAGGCCTTCAGCACAACAGCATCACCACAATTATTCTTTCAAACCAGCGCAGCCTATCAACGCACAGAAGCTTTGAAAGCCGCCGTCGAGTTGGAAGTATTTACCGCCATTGGAGAGGGAAACTCCACGGCCGTGAACATCGCGCGAAGATGTCAGGCTTCGGAACGGGGAATACGCATTCTTTGCGATTTTCTCTGCATTATGGGGTTCCTCACTAAGGAAAACGGGGAATATACTTTAACACCTGACTCAGCCATGTTTCTTGATAAGCGTTCACCGGCATATTTGGGTGGCGGATTAGAATTCTTTCTGTCCCCCATGCTGACTGACGCGTTCAAGAATTTCGCGGATGCAATTCGCAAAGGCGGAACCACGATGAAGGAGGGAGGGACTGTGGCGCCCGAGCATCCCGTTTGGGTGAAGTTTGCCCGCGCCATGGCGCCGCTAATGGCGCTGCCGTCGCAGTTGATGGCAAGACTCGTTGACCCGACTGCGGATCGGAAACTAAAGATTCTGGACATAGCCGCCGGCCACGGCCTTTACGGGATTGCGTTTGCGAAGAACAATCCCCAGGCAAGCACTGTGGCTCTGGACTGGCCCAGCGTACTCGAGGTGGCCAAAGAGAACGCGAGTCTGGCCGGTGTCGGTGATCGATACTCAACTATCGAGGGAAGCGCTTTTGATGTTGACTATGGAACGGGTTATGACCTTGTCCTGCTGACGAACTTCGTCCACCACTTCGATATCTCCACCAATGAAGCGCTGCTGCGGAAGGTGCATGAAGCACTAGGTGAAAACGGTCGCGCGATAACGCTGGAATTTGTGCCGAATGAAGATCGGATCTCGCCTCCCGACGCTGCGGCCTTCAGCGTAACCATGCTGGGCAGTACGCCCGCAGGTGACGCCTACACGTTTAAAGAGCTGGAGCAGATGGCTGCTAATGCGGGTTTCACTCGCAGCGAGATACACGAACTGCCACCATCGATCGAACGGGTTGTGATCTCTCACAAGTAAGTCGCTCGACAGCGCGCAGATACAAGAGCCGAGGTCGCCGGTCTCGTCACTTCGGATACCGGTGGAATTACTTCTTTCTCCGCAGACCGGGGTTCCGTTTCATCGCTTCTTCCTCGTCCATCAAATGATCGGAGCGCGGGCCTGGATGATATGAACCGTGCCGCCTGTCTCGTGCACTTTGGCCGTAACGAAGTGCGGACCTGTTTTTGCGACGAGTCCCCAGAAAAAAGTAGTCTTTCCTGCTCCCGGAGAACCTCCGCCGCATACAGGGGACGTAAACCGGAAAGTAATCTTATTGCCCAATTTAATTGCTGAGCGAATACCGATCGTTCCCATTCCTCCACTCGTTATAACAAAAACCTGATCGCCTCGCCGTCGATCGCCATTGTAGTCCAGCGTACTTACGACGGGCCCGAAATCAAGACTCACCCAATCTACGCATGCGATTGCCGTCCGGCCTACTGCGTTTCGCAAGTCAAGTCGGTATTCATAAGCGAATAGACCAGCTGCCGGTGAACCGGGCTTGCCATTGAAAGTACGCGATTGGAAGAAGCCTGTTCCGCCCGTGCTGAGAGTTACATTATCCGTGGTGTCGTTTACTACATTTGTGCACGCGGGATTGAATACACAGTTGATTGCCGGAGCGCCCACGTTCACGATTCTTAGAGGAACACCCTGGGCCGTCGCTCCAGTTGCGAGAAGAAGGAACACTGCTGTGAGGGCCATGATTGTTCCCGGGTACGCCGGTAGAGGTTGATGTAGTCTCATGATCTGTCCTTTCTTAGCGTTAGGAAATGAGTTGTCTTGACGAGCGCGGTATTCGACGCCGTCACTTGTCCCTGTTGCTCGAAAGTACTTTGGCGATGGTCTTCAAGAGAGCATCACCACTGAATGGCTTTGAAACATACGCGCTGAAGCCCGTGGCCAGAGCGTCGCCTCGATCCAGGTCGGCGTGGGCCGTAACGGCCATGCAAGGAATGGTTCGCGTGCGCTGATCGGCCTGGAGTTCTCGAAAAACACCCCAGCCGTCCAACACGGGCATCGATAAGTCGATGACAATTAAATCCGGTTTCTGCGCGCGCGCAATGGCGACGCATTCGCTCCCGTCTTTTGCTTCGCTCACGTTGTATCCTGCTCCCGAAAGTAGAAGTTGCAAAAGCTCGCGGTTGTCGTCGTGATCGTCGGCAATTAATATAGTAGGGGCCATTGGGGGTGCGGTGTGGCACTGCGTTGTGGGACTTATAGCTTAGGGCTGACAAGGTGTCAATCAGCTTTAGAAAACGATATCTTGACTCGCTGAATCCCGCACGTCCATAATCCATGAGACGCGCTGTCCCCCGCAAGTCTCTAAAAACAAGCGGTCTAACCAGTTAGTGTTTTCGACCGGAACGTGCGTTAAGAAGATCCTTCAACGGAGGAATAAACTGTGGTCAGCGGACATTTGGAAGACAGCTTGCGCCATGACATAGAAACCTATATCGAAGGGCGCCTTGGTGGAATCAAACAAGAGATTGCCGCGCTCCAGAGCGAGCTCAATGAGTCGCTCACCCGGCTCCTCGATCGCCAGAGCGAAGTTCAACTTGACGGAAGCGTCGCCACTTCCATTCTCGAACACTTGCGAGCTGCCCACGAAGAGGGGGTAAATCTGGCGGCATCCGAATCTACGCGCGCCAAAGCGTCGAGTGACATGGCCATCGTCAAGGCCGCGATTTCGGAAATAGAGGAACAACAGACGCAAGCAGACATTTTGAAGATACTCGTTAACCGCGCATCGGCGTTTGCGCCGCGGATTGGGTTCTTCGTTATCAAGGGGGGACAAAGCATCGGTTGGCGCGCTCGCGGCTTTCAGGGCACTGTCGGCGACGATGTGATCCAGGACATATCCTTTTCAGTCGACGCCGATACAGCAGTAGGTAGCGCCGCCAGATCTTGCACTTCGTGGAGTGGTGGACCGGGTACGCATTCTGAAGACTACTTGATCGTCAACCGGCTTGGAGATCAGCCTCCGACACGAATCGTCGCTGTTCCCCTGGTGGTACGCAATCGAGCCGTTGCCGTTTTGTATGCGGATTCAGCGGAACTGGATTCTGAATCGATCAACCTGGAAGCTCTTGAAACGCTGGTGAGCGTTTCGGCAATGGGAGTTGAATTGTTGGCTTCCCGCTCCGGTCCAGCCAGGCAACCGTCTGCCACGCAGACACAAACAGAAGCACGGCCGGCGGAAGAGACTTATGCGCGCGAGCCTTCAGGATACACCCCGACAGCGGAATATGATGAGATTAGTCCGGTGGTCGAAGAAAGCGCGCCGCCGGCTGCATTTGCAGAGGTCGAATACGAAGAAGTAGCGGAAGTTGAACCTGAGCAAGTTGAAGCACAGCCGGCGATCTCGGAAGTAGAAGCGCCCTCGGCTGCAGAAGCTCCCAGACGCCGATATGGCGCGGATGCCGATCTACCCGTTGATGTGGCAAGCGACGAAGAACGGCGCCTGCATAATGACGCGCGACGTTTTGCTCGTTTGTTGGTGTCTGAAATCAAACTATATAACGAACAGAAAGTAACGGAAGGCCGTTCCAACAGCGATCTGTACGCCAGACTACGGGAGTATATCGATCGGTCACGTGAGATGTATGACAAGCGAGTTAAGCCGGAAGTTGCGCAAAAGTACGATTACTTCCATTCCGAGTTGGTTAATACGCTTGCTGAAGGTGATACGGCGAAGCTCGGGAGCGCGTATCCTGGCGCTACCGTCTCGGCGTAAGATTCACATTTTTTGTCTGATTTCAGTTTCAAGTTCCAGGTTTAAGTTCCAAGTCGAAAACCAATTGCATCGCAGTCGGCATCCAACTGGCGATATCCGGGCGAAGCTTATTGGACTTGAAACCAGAACCTGGAACTTGAAACCTTTTATGGGGGCGCAAAGTTGGTAAAACTAGGAAATTATCGGCTGACACTTATTCTCATCAGCCTTGTCGTTGTCGTTGGAGCTTCCTTGCCGGCATTCATGACAGCCAGCTGCTTGAGCCGGCAACAAACTCCTGCGGAATTAAGAGCGCTCGAACATCTTCGTACAGTAACTCGCGGCGGAGCTCTGCCTTCTGACGAAGTCGTATCTCGGATCGAGTCTGATTATCCACGTACTAAGGCCGCCGGTCTGGCTAGGTTGGTTCGTGCTCGAATCAAAATCAACGCAAAGGATTTTGCCGGAGCGGCTGGGCTGCTCGATTCGAGCCTGGTTCGCGAATATACGCTGCTGGGCGACTATGCGCTTTTCATGCGCGGTAACGCTTTAGAACAGTCGGGCAATCCCACCGCAGCGCGCGCGGCTTACGAACAATTGTCCGCGAGTTACCCTACATCGTTGCGCTTAAGAGATGCAGCCTTGCGGAACACCAATATCATGATGAAGTCAGGCAACGCGGTAGCAGTGCCTACCGTGTTGCAACAACTCGCTGAGAAAGACGACGCTGCTGCGCTCTTGCTCACGGCGAAAGCCTACGAGCAAACCTCTGATAATACCCGCGCTCTTGCTTCGTACCGTCGTTTGTATTTTTACGCGCCGACTTCACAGGAGAGCGTAGAAGCTACCTCCGCCATCTCCCGGTTAGGTTCGACTGTTTCCCCGGCTAGCGGCGATGAAGCGATGAGCCGCGCAGACAAGCTTTTTGACGCAAAACGATTTTCTGAGGCGTTGCAGGCTTATACGGATGCGGTTGCCAGGTTTCCCAATACAGCGAATCCGGACAGGCAATTACGACGCGTAGTTGCAGCGGCAAATACCAGAAGGACAGCCGATGCGGTTGCGGCGCTGAATGCCATCCCTTCTTCTGCTGGTGACACTCGGGCGGAAGCGCTCTATTACGTGGCCCAAACTTATGCGCGCGGCAAGCAATGGGATCAGGTGCGAACAACGATCGAAGAGCTTCGCCGAAGTTTCCCCGCCAGTGTCTTTACTGCACGTGCTCTTGTCAGCGCCGGTCAGATCGCAAAGGATTCCAACAACGAGGCGGATGCCTCTTATTTTCTGCGCACCGCGGTTAATTCCTATCAAGGCTCTGCAGACGTGGCACAGGCGCAATTCGATTTAGCCTGGATGGCCCATGAGGCCAGGAACTATTCTGAATCATCAAGACTCTTAACCGAACACCTCGCCCATTACGCCGACAAGAACACGGACAATCGTGGCCGCGCAGGTTACTGGGCGGCCCGCGATTCGGAACGTGCCGGCAAACTATCAGAGGCGCGCGCTCTCTACCAGGCGATGTTGGGCCGCTACGACGCGAACTGGTATGGCTATTTAGCCAAGCAACGATTGGACGCAATGTTTCGTAGCGGCGTCGGAACCGTGCCCCTTAAAACCTTCGCGCCGGAGTCGGTAATGGGACGTGCAATTGCAAACCTGCAGACCGTAACTGTTGCCGAAGAAACGGCTGGTTCGGAGGAAGACAAAGCGATAGCGAAAGCGGACGAACTCAACAATGTAGGACTCGATGATTGGGCCCTGGAAGAACTGGCGGTTGCTTCGAACGCAGCAGGTAACAGTCCCAGGGTTAATCTTGCAATTGCTCGCATCTATCGGTGGCAGGAAGATAATGTGCGCGCTCTGAACGTGCTCAAGAAAAGCTTCCCCGATTATTCTCAAATGAAACCTGAAGAACTGACACGTGACCAGTGGGATGTGTTTTACCCGCTTTCATACTGGGATGTCATCGTGCAGGAGTCACGCGCCAGAAATCTGGATCCGTTTCAGGTGGCAGGTTTGATTCGCCAGGAAACGGTGTTTATGCCAAGGGCTCGTTCGTCAGCCAGGGCATACGGGTTGATGCAAGTGTTGGTACCAACGGCTCTACTCACGGCGAAAAAGTACGGGGTGGAAAGAACTATTACTGAGGAGTCGCTATACGAGCCTCGGTTGAATGTTCAGCTTGGCACGGCATATCTGAGAGACCAAATCGATAAGTTTGGCCGCATTGAATACGTGGCCGCGGCTTACAATGCCGGCCCTATGCGTGCCACTCAATGGAAAGCAGCGCTGCCGTCCGAGATCGACGAATGGGCAGAGGCTGTGCCCTTCAAAGAGACGCGTGGTTATGTGCAAGGCGTCGTGCGAAACCGGCTGCAGTACATACGACTCTACGATGCCAACGGAAAGTTTCGTCCCGAGGTGGGAAGGAGAGCAGTAACAGGACAACCTGCCAGCGGTACGCCGACGCCCGAGAACTCAACGGTTCTTAAGAGACGCCTATCGGGCAACGAAAGTGAAGAATGAGTGAACCTAACGCGCGGATTTGAAGAATCGTCTAAGGCTCTAAGCCGCAGAGCTACGCGAAACTGATAACACTGACATCGCTTCATGCGCGTAGCTTGGTTAAAGTAGTTTCATGAAGCGGGTGAGAAGGCGATAGATAACGTTGACTGGCTATACACGTTTTATGACGGATCTCGCTCTCGCATTGCGCGCCAAAATCCTTTTCACGATGCGTTTTGATCGTGTTGTAGGAATCGTATGTCTGATAGTGGTCTTACTTAGCGCTTCAGAAGTTTTCTCCCAACGTCGGTCGACTATCATCCCACCCGGGCCATCTGGGGTGGTGACAATTTCCACGCAACCAAACGCGATAGTGTGGATCGATGAAATCCGTCGCGGGGTTACGGACGCTTCAGGCCGCCTCCAGGTGAAGAAGGTTTCCTCTGGAAGGCATACAGTCCGTGTTCGAGCCACCGGCTTCAGGGAAGTCGTGACACCGCTGCTGCCGGGACGACGCGCTATAACCGTTAAGCTGGTCAGGACAACAGATCAGGCGGAACTTATATTTCAGCAGGCCGAGGAAGCGCGCGAGAAAGCTAAAGACGACGAGGCAAGAAGAGCGGCGGTCCAACTTTATCAGCAAGCGCTACGACTGCGTTCCGCGTTTCCTGCGGCACATGTTGGTCTGGCGCGCGTGTTGCTCGACCTTAATGAATATCAGGAAGCGCTCGCTGCGATTGATGCCGCACGTAGTACACGGCCGGCTTATGCGGAAGCCTCCGCTGTGGAAGGGCGTATTAATAGGGAAGCTGCCTTTACCGACGAAGCAATCCAATCATTTCGCCGGGCAATCCGCGAAGCAAGAGGTCCCCAGCCGGAGGCGCATGTTGGATTGGCTCGCATCCTGGAAGAGCAGGGAAAGTATCCGGAAGCTATCGCCGAGTATCGCACGGCGCTTGCCCAGCTCTCAGATTCTGAACCGGTGATTTACCAACTGCTTGGTGCGGCCTACGAGAAGCAAGAGAAATACAAAGAGGCCCTGGCTGCGTACGAAAAGTATCTGGAGTTAGCGCCGAATGGCAGCCTCGCACCTGCCCTTCGTTCCATCATCGATCAGCTGCGACGTGACGCTGCCGGACAGGAAATCATTCCTTAATGGCGATGGTCAGGGGGCGAGCACTGCGTCCTGCGCAGTGGCTTTCTGACTTGGATTCACGTGAATCTCGGGAGTGGTTGAATCAACGTAAAAGTGACGGCCCGCCTGTGGACCGTCGCGTTTGGGATCTGCATTGCAACTGAACCCACCTGCGGAATCGTTCGCCGACTTCTGGATGACTTCCATTGTGAAGACATAATCCTTTAGCTCTGGTCTGCTCGAGTTAAATCGCGAATCGAGAAAGCCACCCGCCGAAAGCTGTTGAAAGGTTCCATAATCGCCGCCATTGCTCAATGAGTAAGTTCGTTGGGCGGCGACGATGGAATGCATTGCTGCAATGGCAGATATTTCGTCAGTCTTTCCGACGCTTTGCTGTAAACCACTCGTATAAGGCTGGCACGCCAGGGATAACACACTTCCGAGAATGGAAACCGCTATCACGCTGACTCTAATCATGACGCACAACTCCTTTGTTAACCGATCTCGCGACAACGAAAACAACTCGCATCGTGGTCGTTGACCATGCCAACCGCCTGCATGAAGGCATAACAGATCGTGGATCCTACAAACTTAAAACCCCGTCGACGCAGATCTTTGCTCATTGCATCTGATTCCACAGTGACAGCGGGTACGGGCTGATCTCGTTTCCTTTTCTTCGGGACCCCGTTTACAAATTGCCAGATGTAACGGTTGAAGCTTCCAAACTCGTCGCACACTTCGAGGAACGCCTTCGCGTTCTGGACGGCTGCTCTGATCTTTAATTGATTGCGTATTATGCGAGCGTCACTTGCTAATCGTGCAACTTTTTGTTCGCTGTATCTTGAGACCTTAGCCGGATCGAATCCGCTAAAGACTTTGCGATAACCTTCGCGCTTGTTCAATATGATTTCCCAGCTAAGGCCCGCCTGTGCGCCTTCGAGAATAAGAAATTCGAAAAGTTTTGGATCATCGTGCACAGGGACGCCCCACTCTGCATCATGGTAGGCAATAGACAATTCTGTGCGCGCCCACTCGCAACGTTTTGGCATGGGGCCATTTTATCAGGAGTTTTACCGGGGTGCGTAAAGCTGATGAAATCGCTGTCGGGATGTTTCTGCTATTAGCGCTTCAATCTCACTTCGGATCCAATCGTCCGGCCAAACTTGCTACCACGGTGACCAATTCGTTGACTTCAACTGGTTTGGCTATATGGGTGCTAAACCCTGCCACGATCGCCTGCATTCGATCCTGAACCCTGGCATAAGCGGTTAACGCCACGGCCGGGAGTTTCTTAGCCTTGCCTTCCTCACGCCTGCGGACCTCTCGGATTAATTCGTAACCATCGGTATTTGGCATTCCAATATCACTGATCAGTAAGTCGAATTCCGAGTGATTGAGTGCTGCGAGCGCCTCTGCCGCGCTTCCAACCCCCGTAATCCTGGCTCCGTGCTGAGCCAGTTCGACACCGATTAAATCGAGGGCGTCCATTTCGTCATCGACAACCAGTATACGTACACCCTCGAGGATTTCAGCTTCCGAATGGTTCTCTCTGAAAACAAATGCAGCCCGGGAAAGCGTTTCCTGCGGCAATTCACCGCTGGGCAAAGGCAGTTGCACTGTAAAGATCGCGCCCTGACCCTCTGAGCTGTTTTCCCCCCTGATTGTGCCTCCATGCAGTTCCACCAAATGTCGAACGATCGCCAGCCCCAGTCCGAGGCCGCCGTGCGTACGAGTCGTGGAACCATCGGCTTGACGGAAACGCTCAAATACATGTGGCAGAAAATTCGGATCAATACCTGGTCCAGAATCTTTAACTTGAATCTTTACGTGTGAGGGTGTTTGAT
>JBHENH010000008.1:0-52999 GCA_046262135.1 Pyrinomonadaceae bacterium | reverse complement strand
TGGTAAGGTTGATTAGTTAAGCCGCACCCCGATTCACTAAATCCTGCCAGATTGGGGCGAGCCTAATTCGGGGAATTATAGAGGTGTCAACTGTCTGACGCAAACCGACGCGCTGACAAATTCAGAGTACAGGCTCTAGCCCGCCTCTCACAACAGCAACCTGAAGGTTGTACGGTAAACTGCCCATGCGAATGCCTCGACAGACTTGTGCCATAATCCGCGCCGATTCATGAAAAGAAAGCTTCTTACAATTCTGTCCCTCTTGCTCGTAATCCTGCTCGTCGGGTCAGTATCAATCGCCCCGCCGGCTGCAGCCGGCTCCGACCCGATCCCGGAGGTGCAAGGGTTGCACCCAATCGTGCTTCTTGGGATTGCGATCATATTTATCGTTGCCAGAACCGGCGGTGAGTTGTTTGAACGCATACGGCAGCCGGCCGTCATGGGTGAGTTACTTGGCGGAATCTTTATCGGTAACCTTTTCCTGTCAGGATTTACCGGCCTCGAAACGTTGAAGACCAACGAAATTATTGCTGCACTCGCGGAGCTCGGTGTAATTGTCCTGCTCTTTGAGGTAGGTCTGGAATCTAATTTGAAAGAGATGTTGGAGGTTGGTTGGTCGTCATTGCTTGTAGCCGTCCTTGGTGTGGTAGCGCCATTTTTTCTCGGTTGGGCTGTCTCCGCTTATTTCATACCCGATGAACCCCGCCTGGTCCATATCTTCATCGGCGCCACGCTTTGTGCGACGAGCGTTGGCATCACGGCACGGGTCTTCAAAGATATCGGTAAACTGGCCACGCGCGAGGCTCGTATCATTCTCGGCGCCGCTGTGATCGATGACATACTTGGCCTGCTAATCCTCGCGGTTGTGGCAGGAGCAATCAAAGCAACCGCAACCGGCGTGTCTTTATCCGTGGGCAGCGTCGGACTGATCGCTGTCAAGGCCCTATTCTTCCTGGTGGCTTCTATAGTTGTGGGACAACTCGTTATGCCGCGCCTCCTGCGGGGTGCGGGAAGGTTGGAAAATCGTGGCGTCCTGCTCACGTTGTCGCTTTCCTTCTGTCTGATTTTGGCATGGATTGCAACGAAAGTTGGCCTGGCGCCCATCGTGGGCGCTTTTGCTGCGGGCCTGGTCCTTGATGATACGCACTATAAGCCTGCCAGGGCACGTAAGGAGCGCGAACTCGGCGAGCTATTGCAGCCGGTAAGCATGATGCTGGTCCCAATATTTTTTGTCGTGATGGGAATGAAGGTCGATCTACGATTGTTCGCGCGGATTGAAATTCTTGGCTTCGCCCTCGTGCTTACTGCAGCCGCGATTCTTGGTAAACAGCTCTGTTCGCTCGGCGTGCTACAACGAGGAACGAACCGGTTGGCGGTCGGTTTGGGAATGATCCCACGCGGCGAGGTGGGGCTGATTTTCGCAGGCATCGGTGCAGCGCTAATGCTGCCGAATGTTGCCGGCGTCGCGCAGCCCGTAGTGAGCACGGGCACATTTGGCGCCGTTGTTATCATGGTTATCGTTACGACACTGGTCACGCCGCCGCTGCTCAAGTGGGTGTTGACACGGCGACCCACGCCATAGGGTTCAAGTCCAATGTCCAACGTCCAACGTCCAATGTTCAAGGTGCTGATTGCTGTTTGCTGATTGCTGTTTGCTAAAGGAGGCATTTCAATGACGAAAAAGGACCAACATAAAGTTGGGCTGCGTACGAAACCACGTGGCCAACAGATGGGAACGGCAGGCAAACCAGATCAAAACCGGCAGGAGATGGAAGAAACACCCGCTTTGCGCGGGCGCCGGAAGACCGGGAATAAAATGTTTGGTGACAAGTCGGCACAGCACACCGGCGGTGACGCGGTGACCCCGCGAACAAATTCGCCATCGACACCTGCAATGAATGCCGGTACGCGGAAAGGCGAGAGCGGCGGCGAGAAAGTCTTTAAAGCTCGCCTCAAAAACACGCGTTCGCAAAAAGCAATTGGCCGCAGATGAACGCCCAGAAACGCGGATTAGGAAAGAAATAAGCGGAGCCACAGTTGCCGTTTCAAGAGAATTCCTCGTTCCGCAATTCCAGCTCTCGTTTATTAATTCCCTGAATCCGCGTTTATCTGCGTTCTCCGAGGCTGACGTGGCTCTTGTAACGCAAACTGTTAGTTTGCGACTACGTTGAAAGCCATGCCTCCCACGCAAATAACAGTTCCCTTTGCAGATTCGCGTTATCTGCGTTCTCCGCGGCTGATATGGCTCTTGTAACGCAAACTGTTAGTTTGCGACTACGTTGAAAGCCATGTCTCCCACGCAAACTAACAGTTTGCTTTACACATTCTGACAATACGTTGTTCTGTAGTTTTTTTGCATCCTCCCTTGAACTAGTGCAATAATTCGCGCGCTCCATTAAAAAGCGGACGATTCATCTTTCAAACAATTACAAAAGAATATTGCTTACTCGATAGTTTATCGGTCGAGAAGGAGATCCCATCATGTCGTATGGAACGAAACGCATTGCAAGCGTGGCCATTCTAGTCATCGGATTAGTGGTCGCATTTGTATATGCCGCGAGAGCGCAGGAACCCAACAAAGATATACTCGGCGCGCTGAAGTACCGTTACATCGGACCCGTAGGTAACCGCGTGACGTCAGTTGTGGGCATTGCCGGTCAGCCGAATATCTATTATGTCGGCGCGGCATCAGGCGGCATCTTCAAAACTAGCGATGGCGGCATCCATTGGGATCCAATCTTCGATCAGTATCCTGTCTCTTCCATCGGATCATTGGCCCTTGCTCCTTCCGACCCAAACGTAATCTGGGCCGGCACTGGCGAAGCGCATATCCGCAGTCACATCTCCGTGGGGGCTGGCATTTACAAATCGACTGACGCGGGCAAAACCTGGAAGCTGATGGGACTTGAGAAAACCGGCCGCATCGGTCGCATCGTTATCGATCCGAAAAATCCGGATATCGTGCTCGCCGCTGTCATGGGCCATAGTTATGGGCCACAACAGGAGCGTGGCGTCTTTCGTACAGCAGACGGCGGAAAGACCTGGGATCGTGTTCTGTTCGTTGATGAAAATACCGGCGCGTCCGAGGTCGTGATGGATCCGAGCAATCCCCGCGTCTTGTTTGCGGGCATGTGGCCCCTCGAGATTCACACCTGGGGACGAGAAAGCGGTGGTCCAGGAAGTGGAATTTACAAGTCTACCGACCAAGGCCTCTCCTGGAGAAAACTCACCGGCCGTGGGTTGCCCACGCGTACGACCGGCAAAGTGGCGATGGCGTTCGCAAACTCGAATCCTAACCGCGTCTACGCGCTAATCGAAACGGGCGATGGCGTGCCGGTCAACGGCAAGGAAACTGATCGCGGCAAGCTGTGGCGCTCGGACGACGGCGGCGATAACTGGCGTTTGGTTAGTTACGACCGAACGCTCGGCGGCCGCACCCATTATTACTTCCGTGTAGTTGCAGCTCCCGACAATGAAAACGAAACGTATTTTCTGACTGCGGCTTTTAGTGTTTCTCTGGACGGCGGTGAGACGCTGAGAACCGGTACCGGCTTCGGCAGCAGTCCCGGCGGGGACAACCACGACATGTGGATTGATCCCACAAATCCGAACCGCATGGCCGTTGCGAATGATGGCGGAGTCTCTATCTCAGTCACTCGCGGCAGAACCTGGAATCGCATTCAACTGCCAATCGCTCAGATGTACCACGTCACAGTGGACAATCGTATTCCCTATTTCGTCTACGGCAACGAACAGGATGATCCCTCGTATCGAGGGCCAAGTCGCGTAACCACCGGCGGCTTTGGTGGAGGCAGTATTCCGCGTAGTGCGTGGCAACCGGTCGGAGGCGGCGAGAGCGGTTGGGCCACACCTGATCCTGTCGACAACAATATCATTTGGTCCAGTGCATCAGGTTCAGGAAGCGTCGGCGGAATCGTGGAGCGCTTCAATTTAGCAACCGGGCAGGGACGGAACGTGGAAGTGTGGCCGGATCAAACTAACGGTTCGCCCGCAGCCGAGTTGAAATATCGCTTCGTTTGGACCATGCCATTGACGATCTCGCCGCATGATCACAATAGACTCTATGTCGGCAGCCAGTTTATTCATGAGACGAGGGACGCTGGGCAAAGTTGGCACCTTATTAGTCCCGATCTCACCACGAACGACAAAAGCAAGCAGGCATTTTCGGGTGGACTCACCGGGGACAATATCGGTGTGGAATATGCGCCGGTGGTGTTTGCGATCGCCGAGTCGCCCAAAGAGAAAGGGTTGATATGGGCCGGAACCAATGACGGCCTGGTGCAGATAACGCGCGATGGCGGTAAGAACTGGAGCAATGTTACAAAGAATATTCCGAACCTTCCGCCCTGGGGCACGATCAGCAATATCGAGCCTTCGCGTTACGATGCCGGCGCCGCTTACATAACTGTCGACTTCCATCAGGTAAACAATCGCGATCCGTTTGTTTACAAAACGACGGATTACGGTCAGACGTGGCGCGCAATTACCAACGGCATTCCTCATACAATGTTGAGTTACGCCCACTGCGTGCGCGAAGATCCCGTGCGACAGGGCTTGCTGTATCTCGGCACTGAAGGTGGTCTCTTTGTTTCATTCGATGATGGCGGAAATTGGGAGCCCTTGCAGTCCAACCTGCCGCACGCGCCGGTTTACTGGATGGTAGTGCAGGAACACTTCAACGATCTGGTTATCGCTACATATGGCCGGGGCTTTTGGATACTTGACGACCTTGGCCCACTTCAGCAGATGAACGCCAACGTGCGCGAGTCCACGGCACATTTGTTCAAACCGCGACCGGCATATCGTTTCCGTAGTACGGCTGTGCCGGTAACAATGAGCGACGATCCTACTGCAGGTCAAAACCCACCCTATGGCGCAGCGATCAATTACTACTTGAAATCCGCACCCGCGGGTGATGTAAAGATTCGAATTGAAGATGCGAAGGGACAGACAGTGCGCACCCTGAATGGCACAAAGACTGTCGGCATCAATCGCGTCGTGTGGGATCTGCGTGGTGAACAATCAAAAGAAGTCCGCCTGCGCACAAGTCCAGCTTACGCTGCGGAGATTCGCAACGGTAATGAAGGATGGCGCCTGGCTCCCGATGGACCACGCATGTCAGTACTCATGCCGCCGGGTACCTATACGGTAAAGCTTTCCGGCGCGGGACCTGAACTGACTCAGGAATTGATCGTGAAGAAAGATCCAAACTCGGAAGGCAGCGAAGCCGACATCAACGCGCAAATGGCGATGCTGCTGGAATTGCGCAAGGATTTGGAATCCGCCGCCGACATGGTAAATCAGATCGAAGTCATCCGCAGCCAACTCGCGAACATCACGTCACTACTCAGTAGCGACAGCGGGCGGGGTAGTAGCCCGACCGTTAGGGAGGGCACCTCAGAAGCGCGAGCGGTAGAGACCGCTTCTGCCGTAGCGAGTGCGTCGCCCAGCGAAGGCGTGGGCGAGCGAGTCGTAGGCTCGGCACCATCATCAGGGGAAGCTTCGGCGAACGTGAGGTCAGTACCACCTGCGGACCGGGGTCCCCGGCCGGGCAGCCCGGCTGGGGTGGGGGGAGCAGGTGGGTCATCCGCCGGCAGAAGGGGCAGTAGCCCGACCATTAGGGAGGGCATCGGGGACTCATCCGATCCTGGCGCAGCCGCGGTCAAGTCGGCCGCCGATGCAGTCGAGAAGAAGCTGCTCGACATCGAAGACAACCTGATCCAGCGGCGGCTAACCGGCCAGGGCCAGGACACAGTGCGCTGGCCTCCAAAGCTGCTGAGTAAGATCAACTACCTCGCCAACGGCCTCGCCGGCGGAGACTTTCCACCTACGAATCAGCAGCGCGAGGTGAAAGCGATGTTTGAAGATCAACTCGCGTCACACCGCAAACGCCTACAAGAATTAATCAACCGCGACCTCGAGGCTTTTAATAAGCTTCTTCGTGATCGAGGTATTGGAAACGTAATCACGCGTTAGCAAGTCGGATATTTTGTGTGTCATGAGCTGAAGAAAGCATTAGCACGCAGCTATAAGTCAAAGTCTCATGTAAGTACTCTCAAGGTTCGGCAGGTGCTCTTGCCCCCGTTCTGGCTAGGTCCGAAGGACCGGTAGTTAATAGCCCCGTCCGTGAGGGCGGGGTAGATCAAAAGGTTGTTTCCAAGCGCCGAAGGTGCGACACCATTGTATCGGCCCTTCGGGCCTCTGAGCGATCGAGAACTACTGTTCCCCGCCCTGACGGACGGGGCTACTAACTACCGGTCCTTCGGACCTAATGCACGAACATAAGTGAAACTGAACCAGTTCCCGATTCTACGCGGTGGGTCGGTTTGCCTAAGCGAAAGTAACCCACTACGCCGGAACCTCTTGACTTCAACACCACCTTGGATTATTAACGTCCCGCAACAACTAGCCGAAATCCTCGCACCTCGCGGCTTGCAGACAATTAAACCTTCGTTACTCAACCTCAGCCGAAGGAGATCACCGACTACAACCATTCACGCCGGGCCGCAGTCAACGGTAACGAATGGCTTGGCGCAGCTACACAAACGAAACCAACACCGCCCGCGCCAACATCGTCATCCCCCACCTGATCCGCGCGTGGCCCATCGGCGCTGACAAACGCATTGTAAGATTCACTTTTCGCGGGGGACTAACTCACGGTAGTCGCAACCGCCCTGAGAAGGCGGTAGCGATGTTTTCTATCCGTATTCAGCAAACACGCGAACAGCGCTTTAAATGGGTACGGAGTCTCCTTAAATAGCGCGCTATTCTTCATTTCACCGTGCCTCTTCCCTCGCAATATCCTCGCAACAGTATTTAATAAATAGCGACAGCACCGGCTATTACCGGTGCAGGCCCCTAATCGATTTCGCTTTTCCTCTCCTTGTACGTGCGAATCTCGGCGCATACCCGGCTCAGGGGTACGATTTTTGCGAGAATCCCACTGAAAAGTCTAATTTCCGTACTGAATTAACACTCCTGAGCGCGCGTTAAAGGCATCGCGCTCGGCAAAGGACAATTGGACAGACAACCGTAGTTCGAATTGGGAATTGAAGTCGTCGTAATGATTAGGAGACTCTATGAACAAGATTAAAGTTTGGCCGCACCTGACAATCGTGGCAGTAATAGTTGCGCTCGCCGCCGGCTTCGGCGTCGCCTTCCTGATGAATCATGAGCAGACCGCATCCGCCGAGGCGCTGCCATATGCGGCGCGCATACAACGAGTGGATGGCGAAGTCGCTTTCAGCGATAGCGTTTTAAACACAGAGTCCGCGGACGCGAATGCTAAGTGGATCGCCGCGACTCAGAATCAACCTTTCTCGGTAGGCGATCGCATTTACACGCGTGATAACTCGCGCACGTCGCTCGCCTTTAGTGGACGCAACTTCGCGCGGCTCGATCCGAATACATCACTGGACGTCGTCTCACTCGGCGATCGACGGACTCAGCTCGCGCTCCGCGACGGCTCAGCAATCTTCGACCTCGGATATCTGGCCCCGGATGAAATCTTTGAAGTAGCCACACCGTACGGCGCTGTGAACTTTGACGAACCCGGACTTTACAACGTCGGTTTCGATGACAATGGCGGTGTGCTTGTCTCAGTGCTGAGTGGACTGGCGCGAGTTGTAGGCTTGGGCGGCTCGGGTCAGATCAATAAGGGTGAGATGCTGACACTGCTGGGCCAGACAGCGTCCGATCTCGTTTTGTCCCGGTTGAATGGTGACGATGCGGGAAATTTCGTTGACGACTATTACCGCTATCAATACCCGACTGCTTACGATGGTCGCTATAACAACTACGACGCGTATCTTAGTGATCCCTTCTATTACGATCCTTACCGAAGTAACACCAGTTATAAGTATGTCAGTTCAATCATTCCCGGCATCAACGACCTCGATTACTACGGCGACTGGCAGAATGTTGACGGTTATGGAAATGCCTGGAGACCGCGGGTTGATTCAGGTTGGGTTCCCTATCAACAGGGGTTTTGGACCAACGATTATCCGTATGGACCAACATGGGTCTCCAGCGAGCCCTGGGGCTATGCGCCCTATCACTACGGACGTTGGGCCAACGTGGGTAACCAGTGGTACTGGGTTCCCGAGGCAGTCAACACCACCCCCTCGTATGCGCCGGCGCTCGTTGCTTTTGTTCCCGTAGACGGTGCGAACCAGATCGGCTGGGTACCGCTTGCTCCGGGCGAAGCTTATGCGCCGCATTATTACGACGCCAACTGGCAGCCACAGTATCTAACGCGAGCGAATCTCGCGCCTGCACAGCTTCTCAATCTCGGCATTCCGGGCGCGGTCACGGTTGTGCCTCTCGATGCTTTTGGTCGCACTATTGAACCGCGCCACGTTCGCAGGATCGACCAGCAGCGGCTGGCATCGTCGTCAGTGAGGCCAACACTCGATCCATTGACACTGACTCCGCTTAGAAACGCCGTGATCAACTCAGCATGGGGACGCGGGAAGATTGATCTCCCGCCGGGGATTGCCAAAAAACTTTGGGATACGCCGGTATTCGTCGGCACGGACATCAGGGACTCTTCATTTAGGAAAGATCTGGCGAAGTCGATGCGCATAGAACGCGTTTCCGACAAGGTGAAGAATCAAAAGTTGAAAGTGAAAGATAATCGGGATTCCGGAGATGGCTTTGGCAATCGCCACGAAGCGAGGCAGGGCGAAAACGATCGCAAACACGACTTCGACGCCGCACGCAAACAGGAGCTAGACCGGCTTACCGCAGCGGCAGCAAAAGGCAACAAGGAAGCCCAGCGTCAGGCGCGTCAGCTAGAGCATCAACAACGCAAAGACGCTCGCGCTCAGGAGCAGCAGCAACGAAACGCGACTCATGCTCAGGAGCAGGCCGCTCGTGCCCAGGAGCGCGAACAATTGAAGGCCCAACGCAAAGCCCAACAGCAAGCGCAGGGCGAAAGAGTGGGCAAGCCCGCGAAGCATCAGGAGCAGCGTCAGCTTAGTCAACCGCAACCTAATCCGCCGCAACCACAGTTCAACAAGCACGAGGCCAAGCAACAGCCTCAAGGAGCTGCAAAACACGAACGCAAGCACGACTCCCCAGCCCATCCGAGCGGCCAAGGCCACGGCGGCGGAAAAGGCAAAGGTAAAGGCAAGGGGTAATTGCGTAGTAGGCAGTAAGCAGTAGGCAGTAAGCAGTAGGCAGTAAGCAGTAGGCAGTGAGCAGTAGGCAGTGAGCAATAGGCAGTGAGCAGACGGGCCGACCGCGGCAGTAGCCCGACCGTCAGGGAGGGCGTTCTTGTCACTACTGCATAGCCGTTAGTTCTACGCTGACCGCCGCCCGTTAGGACCGCGACACTTCCCGATCGTTTATTGGAAGTATCGCGTGATCTCGGATCCGATCCATTTTCCAACCGGGACTGAAACACCATTCCCAATCATTCGATAAGCGTCGTTGTTGCCTCCCGCGAAACTGAACGTGTCAGGAACACCCTGCAGCCGGGCGTATTCTCGAACCGTGTACGGTCGCGCGCCGCGCGGAAAACGCTCGTCCGCAACCAGTCGCGTGCTCAAGTCTTTGGCGTAATGAGCAACGCAAGTAGGTGCGATGTCCCCACGACGCGGATCGCTGATAATCGGGCGATCTCGATACGCGCCGTCCAGGCGGCTGCCCACATAGTCAGGAATGTGTGGCGCCGCATCAGGCTCAAGTATCTCCGCTAGTGTGACTGCCTTTTCAGCGGCGGGCTTACGCCACGAGAAATTTCGCCTGCTGCCAATTATGATTAGCCTATCTCTTTTCTGAGGTAGCCAGATCGAAGACTTGACCGGACAGGCAACATGCACGTAGTAATCTGGAAGTTTTGTCATAGCTTCCATGACAACAGGGAATTTCTTCATCCCCGGAACATTCTCGACCACGTAAAGCTCGGGTCTTCTGATAGCAACGTGCCGGAAGAAATGCAGGAACAATTCGTCTCCGGTACGCACGCCGTGAATATCAGCGATTGGTGAGTACTTCGTGCAGGGATATGTCGCGACCATTACATGACATTCCTTTTCGGAAGCAACGAGCTTCTTTGTGATGTCGCATTGGACGACTTCGTGAGAGAAGTTCCGACGTATCGTTTCGCAGCAGAGAGCGTCGATCTCAAAGCTTTGCTGCAACGTCAGACCGCCCGATTGGAGGCCGATGTCCATGAGCCCAGCCCCAGAGAAGTAAGTGTTAGCGAGTATGGCGATCATCAAGCAAGGCTACCCAGGCAACCGTGGCGCGACAAGGTCGGCGGCTCACGAACATGTTGGACTGCTAGAAAGCATTCTTGCATCCGGGAAATTGACGGAGCCTTGTGTCTTGGGGATTAAGCGATCGCTTCAGGACCTAACTTCTTAGCCGGTTAATAGATTTCTTGCATGCGACGCTTTGACCCATCTCCATCAAGGCCTTGTCCTGAATTCGCGGTTCACATACCCTTTGCAAGGCTAGGAAGACATTCTGTCTAATGAAAGAAGCGCAGAACATGTTGGAAGACCTTCGCCGTGTCGAGATTTCCGACGGAATTGAAACGATTGTCGTGTCATTGGAGTTTGACGGAGAGAGGGAAGTACTCAAATCCTGATCGATGGCGTTAGTTATCATTTTGAACGAATTAAGAAGGAGCGACTTATGAGCGAATACAAGATTGATGGCGACCCTGACTATGATCCTCAGTCGGACGACTTCGGCTACTGCTATTTGATAGCTCCCTACTGCAAGTAATGGAGGAGAGTGTTTAGATGACGTTGAAACCGATCTCTTGTAGATACTCGAAGGTGGGATCGTAAAACTCTGGTCTCCGTGTGTCATCCTCCACATCTCCGGGTGGCACGACTATCACCATTCCCTGCCGGGCTCGTGTAAGAAGAACGCGATAGGCATTCTTAAGGTAGTTTTGCCGTTCTGGCTTCTTAATTTGATTCCAACGACTGCCAACAAAGGTCCGGTGTTCCCACCCGCCCTTCGTATATCTGAAATCAGCGTCCCAGGTCACACACGCCCAATCAAGCTCAAGTCCTTGAACTTGAAACTCGGTTGCAACGTCTTCCAAGTAATACGATGAACGTATATCTTCCTTTCCGCCAAGGAACCAATGGATTGGGTTCGTTGGTGATTTCACAAATATCGCGTGCGGTCTCAAACGCTCGGCCTGAGAAGAAACAACAATGCCGTAACGTTCCGAACCTCGTGCTTGAACCCTAAGCCACTGTTTGGCCTTCGAGAGGTCTCGCGTAATGACGATCGGATATTTCTCATGAACATTCGACAAAGTATCCCGCGCATCATCTAGATCACGGTCAAGCAATTGTTTTATCAACAGAGACACATTCTCCGCGCGAAAGGAACGCATCGATACCGAAAGATGCAATTCCTCCTTATGCACAATATTTGGACGGGAGCTGATGTCTTCCAATATCGTTCCTGCACTGTACTCGCTGTCAATAAGTCGAGGAGAGATGTAAATGTGCCAATCTGGGAATGACCGCTCCAAGGATCGTATCCATTCGCTGATTCCTGCCTCTCCGGCGTAAATCTCCTGTCCGCCGCCAACGAGGCAAACAATCACCGCCCAATCGGGATGGCGGTCGAGACAGGAGATCAAGAACTCGGACTCCGATTGGTTGAAATCTGGTGTGTTTCGGTCGCGCATGAAAGTTGCGGTCTTTCTCATGTCCCAGGCTCTTTGAGCTTCGTCAAATAATGCTACGTGTTCAATAGGAGCACCCTTATCCATGACGTACTCATCGCGGAAATGATGAACATTTTGAATGAACGCGCTAACTTCACTTATTGCCTCACCCTTCTTCTTATGCCTACCCTCCTTCTTCTCACTCCGGACCTTGTCACGAGCTAACGCCTCGCGCAGTATCTCGACAAGGGGACCATTACCAGAAAGAAAGACGCTGTAAAGTTCGTTGGATTTGTCATTGTGCTCCGTTGCAATCTTTAAGCCCACTAATGTCTTACCCGCGCCAGGAACTCCTGTTACAAAACAAATCGATTTGTAAGACCCTTCCTTTGAAGAACGAATTATGTCCGAAATCGTATCTGAAGTCTGACCTAGATTGATTGCGGCTGCGTCGCTACGGGAAATCTCGGTAACCGAATGGCCGTTATAAAGCGCCATCGCGGCTTCAATAATGGTTGGGGTAGGCCGATACCGCCCGCGTTCCCATTCTGAAGGACTAATGGCGCTTCCATCGGCAAAGTCCAAAACTCTCTCGATCACTTGACCGAGTAGTTCGACGTTGCACCAAATTGGGGTAAGCACTTTGTCATCACGCGAACATCCAGTTACGAATGCGGCATTCGGTTTGGCTTTGGTCGCAACGAGGATAGGGGCGATGAGAGAATGGCGACTAGATTCGTGGAAGTTTTTGAGATCCAAAGCATAATCCCAAACCTGATCGCTGGCGTAGGACGTGTATTGTCGTTCTCCGATTTTGAACTCCAGAACGAAGATCGCGGATCGAATGAGAAGTACCACGTCGATGCGTTTGCCCATACGTGGAATCGCATATTCAAAATATATGTGTCCCTGAAAGGCCGATAGAACATTCTTTAGGATATCTATCTCTTCTAACCATGCTTGTCGCTCTGTCGGTTGTACGGCAAATGACCCGCTGTTTCTCACGAGTGTACCGAGCATCTCGTTGGGCGAGGTTGCCCGAAAAGTGGCAATCGAGGCAGAGTAATATTCTCTTCTCATTAAAGTTGAAGTTGGCTTGGAGAGGGCCTTGTCATAGGACTGAATGCGCCAAGAAATTTTTGTCCTGGCAAATTCACAAAGATCTCTCATGCTTCTTGTCAGCCAGGAGCGCTTTCAGCAGACCTTTGTCTTTTAGTTTTCCACGTACACTGTGAACACGCTTGCGGAACTCTTCATCTTGAGTAATTGAGCCCTCCCTGACGGTCGGGCTACTGCCCCGTTTTGCATTCGCTTCATGCAATAGTTTGCGCCGTCCTCTTGGCACGGGCGAATGGTAAACCGAAACGACCCAGTTGGTTAAGCTTGAGAACCGAAATGCGGCTGCGCCGCCTAGTGTGGGGTGGTGGCTTTGCCCCATCGGCAAGAGCGCTTTCTGATTATTGGGCCTGCGACCCGACGTGGGGCGTAGCCCCATTCAGTTAAGGACCACGACGGAAGGTCGGAGACCTTCCGCACATCGGGCGGCGGAGCCACCTCTCGCGCACCAAAGCTCGCTCAGCAGAGCGCGCTCAGCCAAAGCTCAGGTTGCGTTTGGCCGTTGCGGTGCGACCCGCAAACATATTAGGCTTCGCCGAGAGGGAATCTATTATGAAAAAATTCAGACAGGCTTTCAGGCCGGAGCAGATATTTCATCAGCATCGCTTGGTCGTCTTTGCGGTCGCTTTCGTTTTTGCTGTGGGCGTGGGGGCGCCATTTGAAGATCACGCACGAGCAGGGACAAGTCCTGCCGCTACGAATCCCACTACGGCCGTCCTTACATATTCAACAGAGGCCGGCTCTACAAATTCAACTGGGGTTGGCCGGGCATATTCAACTGAGCGTGGCTCTGCACATTCAACTGGGTTCAGCCGTGCATATTCAATTGAAGCCAGGAACTTGCCCAACGCCGACAAGAAGTCAGATTCAATTGAAGCCAGGAACTTGCCCAACGCCGACAAGAAGTTAGACGGAGAGTCGCGGTTTGCGAAGCTTGACCTCAGTGCCGGGCAAAAACCTGCCCGCGTGCATTATGTGAACTACGGCAAGGGGAAAGAAGCGCTCGTATTGATTCACGGTTGGACGATGAACGTGGATAACTGGCGCGACCAGATTTCAGACTTCGCCAGACGCAGTCGGGTCATCGCTATTGATCTGCCCGGACACGGCCAGAGCGATAAACCGCAAACCACCTACAGCATGGATCTCTTTGCGCGGGCGGTTGATGCGGTCATGCGCGATGCGAAAGTGAAGCGCGCCGTACTGGTGGGCCACAGCATGGGAACGCCGGTGGTGCGGCAGTTCTATCGTAAGTATCCCGAGAAGACGCTCGCCATTGTCATCGTTGACGGCGCGCTGCGGCCATTTGGCGACAAGGCAATGATGGATCGCATGGTCGCGGGTTTTCGTAGTCCAGACTATCAGAAGACCGCCACGCAGATGTTTGCCGCGATGAGTGGACCGAACCTCTCGGCCGACGCGCAGGAGCGAATCAAAGCTTCATTTCTAAACACGCCGCAATACGTGGTGGTAGGGGCGATGGAAGGTATGGCGGACACTTCGATTTGGGGAGAAGACAAGATCAACCTGCCGGTGTTGGCAATCATGGCTAAGAACCCGTTTTACCCGCCTAACCTCGAGGTCCGTTATCGAGCCATCGCACCCAACATGGACTTTCACATGTGGGACGGCGTTGGCCACTTCGTCATGATGGAGAAGCCCAAAGAATTTAATGAGGCGGTGCTGGCATTTCTGGATAAGAACAACCTGCTGAAGCGATAGCAAGGATTTGTTTGCAGAACTTCCTAACTTTAGAGAACTTTGATTTTATGATCTGCACTTAGGCCAAGAAAGCCCGCCGTCGAAAGAAGAGCGGGGCGAGTCCACCTTCCCAATCTTAGAGACTCTCAACGTGGTCGTAAACACCGAAGCCTCACAGCGGTACAACCTGTGGCTTCGAATAAGCGGTGTCGGTTTCCTGTCAATTCATTCCACTTCGTCTAGACATCAGAGTCGCCGGCGTAGACATTGGTCGCCGCGGAAGGCTACTGGCATCAGGTTCTTGCTACGTTACGCGGCATTCTTCCAAAGTTACGCGGGCTTCTTCCAAACAATCGAATAGCGCCAGAGGAGATGCTTTCTGATTATTGCGCCGGGGAGGATGCGGGCGCAGAGGGCATGGACCTCGGGCATCGTTGCGTAGGAATCGTGGCGTTCGTGTGCCTGCCAGGCGGCGCGGACCTCGCGACGCGGGAGCAGCCGGCCTTGGTGTATGAATCTCAGGGAGACACTTACCGGGATCGCCAAAAGGTTCAGGAGTGAATCCGATAGACCAGCTACGAGTGAAGCGGATGGACCTGCGCGCAGTGACTTTGAAACGCGTGCAGGTTCGAAGAGATCGAGGACGAGCAGAACTCCGCCGGGTTTGAGTGCCGCCTTGATCTTCAATAATGTCTCCTCAATGGGAATGTGATGAAGGGTTGCGATGGTGGCAATGCAATCGAAGCTCTGGTCAGTGAGGGGCCGATCGCTAATATCGGCGAGTTGGAAGTCGATATTCGGAAACTGCGTAGAGCGCTCGCGGGCAATGCGGATCATCTCAGGTGATAAATCGAGGGCAAGCACACGCTGTGAGTGTTCCGCCAGGCGCCTTGCGAACCCACCTTTGCCGCAGCCAATTTCCAACGCGTCATGACAGTTCGGCGGCAGGTGTCGAAGAAGAAAGTTGTGGTAGTGATCGTTTTGAGTTGAACCATCCTCTGAGACTAATGCGATGCGATCAAATTCTTGTTGAATGGTGGACATGTCGGTGAGTAGTCAGGAGCCAGTAGTCAGGAGTCAGGAGTATACCGCTGGATACCTTAATCCCTTCCTCAGCTTTCGATAAAAAGAAGCGGGGGCATGCCCCCTTCCCAACCTTAGAGACGTTCGATCTTGTGCGACACGCTCATGCCAAAAGCGTGCCTTCGATAGAAGCGGGGGCATGCCCCCTTTCCAACCTTAGAAACTTTCGATCTTGTGCGACACACTCAGAAAGCGTGCCTTCTTTAGAGGAGCGGGGGCAAGCCCCCTTCCCAACCCTTGAGACTGCGGATCTTGGGAGATGCATTCAGGATTGAAAGCCTGACTTCGAAAGAGGGTGGCCTTCGCTAGAGGAGCGGGCATGCCTACCTTCCCGACCTGGAGACTTTCGACGATGGTGAACACTGAAACCGTCAATAGCAATCAAGCTATGGCTTCAAATAATCAGTGTCAGTTTCGCGCCAGCTCATTCCAGTTGGTCCAGACATCAGAGCCGCCGGGGTAGATTTTCCAGTATGCTTTTAGCCGGCCTTCAACTCTATCGGTATCCTTAACCTTCTTTATTAATTCCAGCGCGCGTTCGCGCTGGTTACTCTTAACCAAAGCGAGTGCCTCCACTGCGGCGCGCTGCAGTTTTCTCTTTTCGAATTCTTCCGGCAAAGCTTTCTGAAACTTCTGGGATGCTTCCGCAAGTTTTTGCACGTCCCCGGTCTCCGCCGCGGCCAACATCACAAGCGAAATATCACAATGGCATGGTTCGTCAGTATCGAATGCCTTCTCCGCGAAGAAGATGGCCTTGCTGTAGTCGCCTCGACCCAGCAGCCCAAACGCTTTCACGTTGTATGCCACTTGATGCCCGTGATCGCTTAGTCCCAGCTGATGATCGAAAACGTAATCGGCGGCAGCCTCAGCCTCGGCAAACATGCGCAACCGATAATAGGCGATTCCCATATTGAGCCTAATGGACACATCGTCAGGATGTACTTCGAGAAACCGTTTGAAGCATTCCACGGCTGCACGATGATGCTTCTTTTCGAAGAAGTGCTTCTGGCCCATTGTGCCTATATAACTCACGGGCTGACTGGAGATCAGTTGCAAGAGCATCTCGGACTGCCGCTTCAAATCCTCAGGCGAAGCATCATCAAGAATCATATCTATGCGCGCCACCAGGATCTGGGCCGGCGTTAATGTTGATTCCCTTTCAGCTTGATCGATGATGCGCTTAGCGTCATCCAGAATTTTTCCTGTCGGGACCAAACTGTCTTTGAATTCCCGATCGCGCTGGTAGTCGGGTATTTCCTGTTGAGCGTCAAGTCGCATCATCATCCCCGAAAACTCATAGGCGACTGGATTGTATTCGTTGGATTCAATGCCAAGACGACCGCGCGCGACCATGATCCTCAGCGCCTTTCCGTCGCGCCAAACGACGATTGGAATTTCAGACGCTCGTCCATTTTCGTAAGCGTCACGCGCAACGTAATAAGACGCATAGTCAACAACCAGATTTTCGCCGTACCGAAAGATGACGTCCATTGGTTTCAGGCCGGCTTGCTCCGCAGGACTGCCTTCGTGAACCTCCGTTATTCGCAGACCCTTTCCCGAGAATTTTTCTTTCGACTCCTGCGGGCCGCGTACCTGAGTAGCGTGGGCCAGGAGAGCACTGCACCCGGTGCAGATCATTAGTAGACAAAGCAGCGTTGCGGCTTTGAAGTGGGAGAAGTTTTTTGAAGTATGCATGGGAATCGACCTTTCGGAATGATAACGGCGTAGAGGAAGAGTAAAGCAAGAACCAGGCGGTGGTGGCTTGAGGTAATGTGGAGGTTATGCTCTTTGGGCTCGCGCCCTGCAACAATGATTAGTAGAGGCTGCGGCAACGCTTGTCAATAAAAATCTGTTGGGTCTAGCGCTAGCCCCGGCTTTATCAAGTCGGATAGAATCGGCGGCACCGAAAAGTAAATAGTAAACAGCAGACAGCAGACAGCCGGAACCCCCATAAATCGCCACAGATTATTCAATTGTGAGGAGATGACTTTGTTTATGCGATCAGCGCGCTGGAAGAAGATCGGTATCGCTCAGTTTTTATGTTCGCTTGCATTGTTAATTTTCCTGCCGTCTGCGGCGTTTGCGCAGGAGGAGAAGGCTGCGGAAAAGGCAGCGGCCCAAAAGGCCCGGCAGGAGGCGGCGGCGAAGCAGCAGGCGTCCCCCGAGTCTCAGGCCACTCCCGAAGCGCAGGCGAGTCCGGGGGATGAAACAAAGAAATCCGAGGAAGAGAAAACTGACGAAGAAAAGAAACCCGCCGATCCCATGTCGTCGCCGACATTCAACGGATTGCGTCTTCGCTCCATTGGGCCGGCTTTCACCTCCGGTCGCGTGATTGGCATCGCGGTCGATCCCACAAATGAAGCGCGTTATTTCGTAGCAGCAGCTTCAGGTGGTGTTTGGAAGACTATTAACAATGGCACAACCTGGACGCCTGTGTTCGATAAAGAAGGCTCTTATTCCATCGGCGCGATCGTGCTCGATCCAAAGAATCCTCTTACTGTGTGGGTCGGAACCGGCGAGAACAATAGCCAGCGCAGCGTCTCTTACGGCAACGGTGTTTATCGCTCGGATGATGGCGGCAAAACATGGAAAAATGTTGGATTGAAAACTTCGGAGCACATCGGGCGCATTGCCATCGATCCGAAAGACTCAAACATCGTTTACGTGGCAGCTCAGGGGCCGCTCTGGGGCCCGGGCGGCGATCGCGGTCTCTACAAAACAACCGATGGAGGCAAAACCTGGAAGAAAATTCTTTCCATCAGCGACAACACAGGCGTAACAGACATCGTAATTGATCCGCAGAACCCGGAAACACTCTATGCTGCTTCGTATCAACGTCGCCGTCACATGTGGACTCTCATTAACGGCGGACCGGAAAGCGCAATCTACAAATCGACTGATGCGGGCGCAAGCTGGAACAAGTTGAAAGCCGGCCTGCCCACGACGGAGCTGGGACGTGTGGGACTGGCAATCTCGCCTGTAGATTCGAATGTCATTTACGCCACGGTTGAAGCCGCCGACAAAAAGGGTGGCATCTTTCGTTCAAACGATCGCGGTGGTAGCTGGGAGCGTCGCAACGAGTTTGACGCTACCGCCATGTATTACGCGCGCATTGTTGCCGATCCGAAGAACGTGGATCGGGTGTATGTGATGAATGTTTTCCTCATGGTCTCTGACGACGGCGGCAAGACGTTGCGACGTCTGGGTGAAAAGTCGAAGCACGTCGACAACCATGACATCTGGATCAACCCCAACGACACTGACCATTATTTAGTGGGCTGCGATGGCGGCGTGTACGAAAGTCACGACCGAGGTTTGACTTGGGAGTTTAAGCGCAACCTTCCCATCACGCAGTTCTATGACGTCACCAGCGACAATGCCACGCCTTTTTATAACGTGTATGGAGGCGCGCAGGACAACTTCAACGTTGGTGGTCCATCGCGTACACGCAGCGCTTCCGGGATCACAAACTCAGACTGGTTCGTCACACTGGGAGGCGATGGCTTTCGCACCCAGGTGGACCCGGAAGATCCGAATACCATTTATTCTGAATATCAGAACGGAGCACTCTATCGATTCGACAAACGTACGGGTGAACGCATAGGGATTCAGCCAGCCGTTGGACGCGGCGAAGATCCGTTGAGGTGGAACTGGGATTCTCCGTTCATCATCAGCCCTCACTCGCACACTCGACTCTACTTTGCTGCCGACAAATTGTTTCGCAGCGACGACCGTGGCGATAGCTGGCAAGTTATCAGCGGCCAGCTATCACGCGGACTTGATCGCGACCGGCTTCCCGTGATGGGCAAGATTTGGGGCATTGACGCGGTCGCAAAAAATGCCTCGACGGCTTTCTTTGGTAATGCTTCAGCGCTAGCCGAAAGTTCGAAATCACCGGGCTTGATCTATATAGGAACGGATGATGGGCTTATTCAGGTCACGGAAGACGGCGGCAAGAACTGGCGCAAGATAGAAAAGTTTGCGGGCGTTGTTGACATGGCCTACGTGAGCAGGATCATTACTTCGAATCATGAGCCAAACACAGTCTATGCTGCGTTCGACAATCACCAGAATGCCGACTTCAAACCTTATGTATTAAAAAGCAACGACGCCGGTCGCACCTGGATTTCAATCGCCGGCAACCTCCCCAAGAATGGTCCGGTGTGGGGTATTGCAGAAGATCACGTGAACCCGAATTTGCTTTTTGCCGGAACCGAGTTTGGGCTGTTCTTCTCGATCGACGGCGGACAAAAGTGGATACAGCTCAAGGGTGGACTGCCCACGATTGCCGTGCGCGACATCAACATTCAGAGACGCGAGAACGATCTCGTAGTCGGCACATTCGGCCGCGGAATTTACATTCTCGATAACTACACACCGCTGCGAACGCTGAAACCGGAAATGCTTAAACAGGACGCCGGGCTGTTTCCGGTCAAGGATGCGTTGATGTACATCCAGTCTCAGCCGCTCGGCGGGCGCGGAAAAAGTTTTCAGGGTGAATCATTTTACACGGCTGAAAATCCAGCGTTTGGCGCGACGTTTACTTATTACCTTAAGGACGAATTGAAGACGCGCAAGGCCAGACGGCAGGAGTCGGAGAAGGAGGCTGAGAAAAAAGGCACCGGGATCGTGCTTCCAAGTCAGACAGATCTTCGTGCCGAAGAAGAAGAGGAAGCCCCGGTTGTAATACTGACGGTGACTGACTCGGAAGGTCGCGTTGTTCGGCGTCTGACCGGTCCGATCACGGCGGGGATGCAGCGAGTCGCGTGGGATTTACGTTCTCCACCCGCTTCGCTTCCGCCACCACCAAATCCGGAAACGGAAGATCCTTTCAGCGATCCTCCGGGCGGTCCACTCGTGATGCCCGGCGCGTATAAGGTCTCACTGGCAAAGCGAATTGGTGGCGTGATGACGCCGATGGGTCAGTCACAGGAGTTTCAAGTGACGGTCGAGGGCCAGCAGCGAATGTCTGTTCCCGATCGCGCCGCCCTGGTTGAATTTCAGCAGAAGGCCGCCCGTCTGCAACGGGCCGTGCAAGGGGCGCTGGAAGCGGCGAACGCACTCAAGCCACGGCTCACTCTTATAAGACGAGCGTTGCTCGACACGCCATCTGCTGGAGATAAGTTGTTGGATGACGCGGCCGCGCTCGATAAACGCACAAACGATATCCTGAGGGCGTTGCGCGGTGATACGGCGTTGCGGGCGCGTAACATGAACCTGCCACCGTCGATTACGGAACGCGTGGGCGACATCGTTGGCGCGCAACGAACGTCAACCGCGCGCCCAACACAGACACAGATGAACCAATACTCGACAGCCGCGCAGGAGTTTGAACAAACACTAGCGCAGCTGCGGCAATTAATTGAGGGTGACTTGTCGACACTGGAAAAGCAGATGGAAGCAGCCGGGGCGCCATGGACGCCGGGGCGCATTCCCGAGTGGAAAGACCAGTAAACCGGCTATCCGCAGATTTCGCAGATTACGCAGATTAAAGTAACTAAGAGCTGAGCTTGCTACTTTGTACTTGGTTCTTT
Source organism: Pyrinomonadaceae bacterium (assembly GCA_046262135.1). Taxonomy (GTDB): domain Bacteria; phylum Acidobacteriota; class Blastocatellia; order Pyrinomonadales; family Pyrinomonadaceae; genus PSRF01. Next base: position 31,900 of record JBHENH010000008.1, on the reverse strand, counting down.
GTGCTTGGTTCTTTGTGCTTGGTTCTTTGATTTGTTCTTGGCACATCCCGAGATCCGACAGGCCCCACCACAGCTTGAGCTGAGAGTCCGAAGCAAAGTACAAAGTACAAAGAACTAAGTTCGGCTCTTTCTTACTTTTAATCTGTGTAATCTGCGAAATCTGCGGATAGCGGTTTGATTTGTGAAACGGGGCGTGGCTTTCTCTTCTTCTTCGGGCGGCGTGTGCGACGTCGGATGGTCGGCGCGTTTGCGGCTCCCTGGTCAACGGTAGAGGTTTGCGTTGTCGTGGTCCGAGACGGCACGCCACCGGTATTAGGCGCGGCACTTTGACGGTAAGCGTCAGCTTCTGCCTGCGCGATTCCTGTTTCTAAACGCGCACGGCTGGTGGTGAGCAGATCCAGTTGAGACTGTATACCTTTCCTCTCGATTTCTAACTGACGCCGGCGCTGCTCACGCAAGTCCTCCGGACGGATACTTCCTACGCCGGCAAGATTTTTTTCAATGTTCTCCGGCTTTAGATCCTCGTCGAGTTGGCGCAGACGTGTTTGCAGCTGCTCCTGTTGCTGCTGAACGCTGGCAAGTTGCGCGCGCAGGCTGGCGGCGCGCGACTCTGCCGCATTCTGCGCTAATGTCGGGTTAGCAGAAATAGCCACCAGCAAGCAGCAGCCAGTAATCAGTAGTCCAACAGAAGCGGCCGGCTTTAGTTTTCTCATAACCGTAATCCGTAATGGCCTTGTCTTGGGCGGCTCGCCGCTTCCCTTGCGGAAAGCCTTCGGCTTTCCGATCGTCTCTTTTCAAAACTCGCCGAGGCTCAGCCTCGCGGATTCAAAGAGGAGTAATCTGCGATAAGGCAAAGCCTTACCGCAAAGATTGCGGCGAGCCGCTGTAATCCATTGTTACCAATCTTCCTGAGCGATGTATTTCAAAACGCTTTTGATTGAAGCAACCGCGTGGCTGCCGTCGGACCTGACAAACGGAATGTGGCGGTAACGGCCAAGCGACATTTTGTTGAGAGCCTCGGCAACTGAATCCTTCTCATGAAGTGTTTCCGGATCCGGGCTCATCAATTCTTTTACAGTTACCGCAGCCAGGTCCTTATCTCCTACGGTCATCCGCAACAGGACATCGTGTTCCGTAAATATGCCGACCAGCTTCTTACCATCCAACACGAGCGCGCATCCCGAGCTGGAATTCCTTAGACGTGTGGCCACTTCGAGTGCGGGGGTGTCAGGCGCCACCGAAATCGTCTCGTCCTGATCAAGCCGGCCGAGATTGTCTTCCATGACCGAACGCGCTAAGCCTTCAGCCGAATCTACTCGCGGCACGTCCAGATCGCGAAACGGTGCGAGACAATTCTCGCAACGATCCATACCTTCAAGGTTGTCGTGACCACAACTTGGGCAGTTCATAAAAACCTCGGGGGTAAAGGGGAAGAGGTAAAGGGGAAATGGAAGAAGAGCGTTCGGAGAAGATCAGGTTTACCCATTACCCTTTCCCCTTTTACCCTCTTACCCCTTTCCCCCTACCGCTATTCAACGATCCATGTATCGCCGCTGTTGATTAGTTTTTCCAGACTTCCCGGCCCGGTTTTCGCAATCGCCGCATCTATTTGGCCTACCATCATTTCCTCATAAGTGGGGCGTTCGACCGCGCGGAAGATTCCCACCGGCTGCGGAAAATCGGGCTGCTCCATACGCGCCAACATAAAGGCCACAGACGGATCCTTTAAATAAATATCGTGGACCAGCAGATCATTTTCCGTGATGCCGTTCTCGCCAATGTTCACTACTTCCGGATGCGCCCCGTTCATACGAATGCCGCGGTTGCGATCCTTGCCGAAGATCATCGGTTTGCCGTGCTCCAGATAAAGGACTCGATCCATTCTCACGCTTCTCTCAGCAAATGAATCAAAGGCGTGATCGTTGAAGATGTTGCAGTTTTGATAGACCTCGATAAACGAGATGCCCTTGTGTTTCGCTGCGGCTTCTACTACCCCGCCCAGATGTTTCACGTCAATATCTATTGAACGCGCCACAAACGTTGACTCGCTCGCTATCGCCAGCGAAAGAGGGTTTATCGGATAGTCGATCGTCCCGAGCGGGGTTGATTTTGTTTTCTTGCCAAACTCAGACGTAGGACTGTACTGCCCTTTGGTCAAACCATAAATTCGGTTATTGAAAAGTATGTAGTTGATGTCCAGGTTACGGCGGATCGCATGCATGAAGTGGTTGCCGCCAATTGAAAGCGCATCGCCATCACCTGTAATGACCCACACACTCAAATCAGGATTCGCACACTTGATGCCAGTAGCAACTGCCGGGGCGCGTCCATGAATACTGTGAAAGCCATAGGTATTCATGTAGTAAGGAAAGCGTGACGAACAGCCGATGCCGGATACGAAAACAACTTTTTCACGAGGAATGCCGAGCTCGGGCATCACCTTCTGTACGTTGTTGAGAATCGCGTAGTCGCCACAACCGGGGCACCAACGCACTTCCTGATCAGAAACGAAGTCAGCCTTTTTCAGTTGACCCGGAGGAGGGGCAACCTTACCTGAGACTGCCGAACCAACTTCGCTGTCAGCTGAGACCGCCGTCTCAATGATCGATTTGTTTCCGTTCCCATTTGAACCGTTACCTTGTGTGGTCATGCTAACTCCTGTTTATTATTTCGGGTTGCAATCGTAAAGTTCGAAGTCTAATTGATTTGTTAAGATATCGTTGTACTTTAACTTGATGGTGTAGCTGCCTGTGTCCTTAAAGAAATCGGAGCTTAAACGAAACGCGAATTCACTGTGGTGACTTGCGTCGGGATTTACAACGACGAACTCGCCGCGACAGCTGTCGCACTTAGACCCACAACCCCCTCCGCGACCGCCATTCGCTCCGGAAAACGAATAAACAAAGTTGGCCCACAGGTCCACCTTGTCAATTTTCACCTGCTCAGTGCCACGGTTTGCTATCTCAACCTCTAAAGGAAGTGATGATCCAAGACAAAGCATCATAGTGGTTGTGGACAAAGTCATTTGCAATTCTGAATCGGCTTCATGCTGCAGAGGCTTAGCGTTTACGCCAGACACCAGCATGACAATGAAAACAATCATCGCAACAAACGGAGAGATTTTTGATTCTGGATCCATTGTCGACACGCGTTAATTTAAACCTTGCGCTGCCCTTCGAAAATCTCGGCTAAAGTAATTCGGAATCCCGGCACAACGTCCCCGCCATCAAGCGTGCTGTTTTCGGTAAGCACGGCGATGTCCGTAGGGGAACGATAAACAGTCACCGTTTTGAGTTTGGGACTGACCACCCAAACTTGTTTCGATCCCGCATCCAACCATTCGGAAACCTTTTCCTCAACTTCAGAAACTCTGTCATCAGGGCTCAAAACTTCGACCGCAAGGTCCGGCGCGCCGGGCCAGTAGCCGATCGTATCACCAATTGCTTCAACGCGTTGCCTGGTAACAAACGCGATATCGGGAGCCCGCACGGTGTCCGGATCAGATTTCAACTTGAACCCAGTCTCCGCGGCGTAGACGTCGCCCAACTCTTTCTGCATCACATGCTGAGCGAGAGGCGTAGAAATACGGATGATGATTCTTCCATGCCGATGTCCAGCTGGTGACATTTTCTTTAGTTCTCCGTTGATAAGCTCATAGCGAAACTGCCCGCGGGGTAACGCCAGCAGCTCATCAGCGGTCATCAGTTGGACTTCGGTGCTCATCTCGATTTACATGCGGAGGGTGCCGCACTTCTTCAATTAGGAATACTTTTTCTGCTCTCCAGTTGCTTTTGTGGGCTCCATATCGTCCGGTTCCAGCACGGCTACAGCGCCACCGCGTTCATTAGGGCCGGTTCGACGTGGTGCGGTCGCATAGGCATAAGGATCGTGCGGCGGCGCTGCCGGCGGCTCAATTTGTTTGCGACCAAACAGGCCGCCGAGAAATCGCTTGATAACAGCAAACATATCTACCTGGTTTCGTATCCTTGATTAGGTCCGAAGGACCGGCAGTTAGTAGCCCCGTCCGTAAGGACGGGGAGTTCGGTCTCTCGATAGCTCGGAGGCCCGAAGGGCCGGTACAAACGTGTCGCATCTACGGCGCTAGAATAACCAAATGTCACATCTACCCCGCCCTCCCGGACGGGGCTACTAGCTGTCGGTCCTTCGGACCTGAGAATTGCATTCACAAATATTCCTCAACTTTTCTAACAATCTCGCGAATCTGGAATGGCCGTCCCTTAACTTTCGAGAACGGGATCGCATCAACCAGATACTTCGCTCGCACCATCGTGCAAAGCTGGCCCAGGTTCATCTCGGGAATGATCACCGTCTCAAATCCGGAGAGCACTTCACCCAAATTCTTCGGGAAAGGATTGAGGTAACGAAGGTGTGCAGATGAAACGCTCTTGCCTTCGCTCTGCAGCTTCTCTACAGCCGTGCTGATCGATCCGTATGTTGAGCCCCAACCAAGCACCAGCACCTTGCCGGTCTTTTCGCCAAAGACTTCGATAAGCGGAATGTCGTTCGCCGCGCGATCAACTTTTTCCTGACGCAGACGCACCATCAGGTGATGATTCTCGGGATCGTAATTCACGTTCCCGGTTATATGCTGCTTCTCGATGCCGCCAATGCGATGTTCCAGTCCCGGCGTTCCTGGAATAGCGTACGGTCGCGCGAGAGTTTCGGGGTCGCGCGAATACGGCATAAAGTTTGCCGGATCACTTGCAAAATTAACCTCGATCTTCGGCAATTGGTTGATTTCGGGAATGGCCCACGGCTCGGCCCCGTTGGCCAGATATCCGTCCGACAAATAGAAAACGGGTGTCATGTACTTGAACGCCAGGCGCACGGCTTCAATCGCCATGTGGAAACAGTCGGCTGGCGTCGAGGGAGCTACCACGATTGCCGGACACTCGCCATTTCTTCCCCAGATAGCCTGGAAAAGATCCGCCTGCTCAGTTTTCGTCGGTAACCCGGTTGATGGACCACCACGCTGAACGTTGATGATTACCAGCGGCAGTTCAGTCATCACCGCCAGCCCAATAGCTTCCTGTTTTAGAGCGACACCAGGGCCAGAAGTTCCGGTTAATCCAATCTGGCCCGCGAAGCTTGCCCCAATCGCCGAGCAGACTGCCGCAATCTCATCTTCGGCCTGAAAAGTCTTCACGCCAAAGCTTTTGTGGCGCGCGAGTTCGTGAAGAATGTCAGACGCGGGAGTAATCGGATATGAACCATAAAAAAGCGGCCGGCCGGCCAGCTGAGAGGCGGCCACGAAACCGATTGCCGTCGCTTCATTGCCGGTAATCTTCCGGTATTTCCCCGGGGCGATCTGTGCCTTCCTGATTGTGTAATGCGTGGTAAAGACTTCCGTGGTGTCGGCGAAGTTATATCCCGTCTTCAAAGCAATTTCGTTTGCCTTGGCCAGCTCGGGGTTCTTGCTAAACTTACTTTTAATCCATGCCAGAGTACCTTCCATTGGTCGATCGTAGAGCCAGTACAGAACTCCGAGAGCAAAAAAGTTTTTGCACCGGTCGATCTCTTTCCGCGACAGCTCAACGTTTCCCTTCAAGGCGTTCATGTTGAGGGTCGTAACGGGAAGTTTGTGCACGCGATAGCCTGCGAGCGAACCATCTTCCAGGGGATTTGCAGCGTAATTCGCATACTTCAAGTTCTCCGGCGTGAAGCCGTCGGTGTTAATAATGAGAGTGCCGCCTTCTTCGAGGTCAGCAAGGTTCACTTTCAAAGCTGCCGGGTTCATCGCCACTAAGACGCTCGGTTGATCGCCTGGCGTTTTGATATGTTGGCTGGAAAAATTTAGTTGAAATCCGCTAACGCCGGGCAAGCTGCCCGCAGGGGCGCGAATCTCGGCCGGGAAATCAGGCAAGGTCGAGATGTCGTTGCCGAGAACAGCTGACGTGTTTGTAAACTGAGTTCCGGTTAACTGCATTCCGTCGCCGGAGTCGCCGGCGAAGCGGATTGTGACAGTCTCCATTTCCTCAAGGTGCTTCTCTGCGTGTTCTACCGGTGGTTCAATAAGAGAGCTCATGATCGTGTAGAAGATTCCCTTCCTTATGATAAGTAAATGGTAAATAGTAAATCGTAAATAGTGAAAAGCCGGTGCGTCTATTCACCATTTACTATTTACCATTTACCCGCCGTCAGGGCTGTCCATTACCTGATCCGGATTAGGCGGTAAGTTCATCGTCGTTTTGGGATAGCTCTCAGCCAGATAACGGATGACGTCGAAGACAGAGACTGATCCCACCAGCTTCCCATTCTTGACGAGCGGAATGTTTCGATAGCCCTTGTCGTTCATAATCGCTACTGCGTCTCCGATCGTTGAGTCAGGAGTCAGCGTTGCGACCACAGGCGACATCCATTCGCTCACCGGAGCATTCATGTCCATTGTCTCACCCACAACCTTTGTGAGGAGATCCCGTTCGGTGAAAATTCCGACTACCTTTTGATCTCGCTCGCACACAATCGCGCAGCCACCTTCGTCCTTTTTCATCGCTTCGATGGCGTGGGATAGGGACGTCGAGGGAGCGATACAAACGTAGTCGTCAGTCTCCATTGAGCTGACACTATCCGCGCGCGCTTTACGAGACGAAGCTGTTTTGGCGACAGCAACGGAAGGATTTTCAGTGGCGGCTGACTGTTCACTGGACATCGAATGATTGCTCCGGGAAACCCACCGGGTCGGTATGCGGGAAGACGTAATTACATCAAGTGAATTCTACCAGTAAAGCTGAAGTGACTAAAGCGGGAGCCCGCAAATAACCAGAAGTTCGAGAGTACCAGTGATGTTAGGTAAGCTCAGGGTTGGGAAGGGGGCATGCCCCCGCCGTTTAGCTAGTTTCTTTTCTCGTAGGTTCTCCAACCCAACTCTTTCATAGCTTTTGATAACTTCTGAGAATCATCCGGCCACCACCATTCCTTATCTATAGGCAGTGGTTCCATATTTCCAAAATGAAACGCGTTAAAACTCGACCATCGGTAGTCTCCCGCTGACTTGACGAGTCTGGCTTTCACCGGATTGGCATGAATGTAATTTATCTTTTGCCAGATCATCCAGGAGCTCCATAGTGGTTGGGCCTTAAAACTCTCTTGCCACACTTGAGAAGAGCCATCATTATCCGGTGCGAATTTGACTCCCTGTGCTGTCTCGATGATAGCTCTTGCAGAAAGCCCTTTTAATTTACCGGTGAACTCTTTGACTCGGCCGTCTTGTGGGTTAATGATCAGATGCAGATGGTCAGGCATTAAAACAAAGGCGATCAGTTTGCATGGCCAGTCTCTAAGCAGCTTCTTGCAGGTTTCAACAAATGACTGGCAACACGCGTCTTGGTTGAAAATAGGAACTCTATGCAGAAAGTTTCCAGTGACAAAATGTAAAGCGCCGGGCAGATTCTGATTTGACCACTTGCGACCCACGGAAAATAAGGAAACAAATTCGTTGTGGGGGTGCAAACGGTGCTGAGGACGCCGGTTGGTATTTTGCCTACTTAATTCCTTGCAAGATAATTTTGAAGCAATTCAGGTCTTAACCGTACCAGCGTGGGCATACCCCCTTCCCAACCTTGAGCCTCTCTAACTTGAAATACTTTATCGTGCTGTAAGGTTAACTACGCTGGCCCCATTGTGAGTGCGGCTGGCGGGGGCATGCCCCCTTCCCAACCCTGAGCCTCTCTAACTTAAAATATTTTATTGTGCTGTAAGGTTAACTACCGCTGGCGCATGGCGAGTGCGCGCAATTCCTGATCATATGGCGACATTTCTACAAGCTTGCCGATGATACCCGGCAATACTTCCAGCGTGTGATCGATTTCCTCTTCAGTGTTGTAACGGCCGAGTGAAAATCTGATCGAGCCCTGTGCCGCGGTGTAAGGTACATTCATCGCTTGCAGTGTTGGCGACGATTCTTTTGTTGTTGAATGGCAAGCGGAACCCGTAGAAACACAGACGCCCGCTTTATCGAGATGCACCAGAATGTTTTCACCCTCCACATACTCGAAGGAGATGTTGGAAGTATTAGGCAAACGCTTCGAGCGGTCTGCGGTTCCATTTAATCGGGCATTCGCGATTGTGTTTAATATCGCGTCCTCCAACTTGTTGCGGAGACGCTCCACTCGTTCAGGTTCGGTGAATTTTCCGGCGAGCTCGCACGCAGCGCCGAGTCCAACGATATTCGCCACTGCTGAAGTTCCTGCGCGCCGGCCGCTTTCCTGACTGCCCCCAATGATAAAAGGCGGAAGTTTGATGCCATTGCGAATGTAAAGCGCGCCGATACCTTGGGGCGCGTGCAGCTTGTGGCCCGACAATGCAAACAGATCGACCCCCGTCTCCTTCAGATTGATTGGAATTTTCCCTACCGCCTGCACGCCATCAACATGAAAGGCCGCATCTGAATTTTCCTTTATGATTCTTCCGATCTCCTCAACAGGAAATAAAACACCAGTTTCATTGTTTGCCATCATTACGGAAACTAATCCGCTCTCCCGACGCAAGGCCCTTCGCAGGTCGTCAAGGTTAAGCTCGCCATTCTCATCGACGCCGAGCCACGTCACTTCACAATCAATTTGCTCCAAATGATGACAGAGGTTTCTTACCGCTTCGTGTTCCACCCGCGTGGTAATGACGTGCCGCCGGGTCGGGTTCTGTTCCAGAAAGCCGCCAATCGCCCAGTTGTCTGATTCAGAACCACACGACGTGAAAACAACCTCGTTCGCGTCTGCCGCTCCAATTAGTCCAGCAACCTGCTCACGAGCGTGCCCTACTGCAGCCTTCATTAGTTGGCCCAACGAATGCGCCGATGAAGGATTGCCGTAAGCGTCGGTTAGGTAAGGACGCATCGCCTCAAAAACTTCCGGAGCGACCTGGGTGGTTGCGTTGTTATCGAGATAGATCATTTGGAGGTAAATGGTGGATGGTGAATAGTAAATGGCGAGCGGTAGCGACCGGATCCTGCACTCAAGTTGAGGCGTAGCATCCACGCGCTACCGCGCGCGGTTCTGAAACGGATATCGTACCTTCAATTAAATTGATGGTGAACAGAGAGAACCTTGACCGATCCGCTTGAGTCTGTCCATCTGCATTCATCATTTACTATTCACCACGTTCATAATCATCCAAAATGTCTTCAATCAAAGGGTAGCATGAGCGGCATCCTGCACCCGCATTGCAGGCCGCGGTAACTTCCGCGATCGTAGTCAGGTGCTTGGTCTGAATCTCCGCTTCAATTCTTCTTTCTGAAACTCCGAAGCAGGTGCAGATGAGCGCTTCATCGCCCTCCCATTCATCTCTAGCCAAATTGCTGTATTGCGCAATCGCGGCAAGCAGGGCCTCACACGCGATCGTCGAACATACTATCCGCTCGGCATCCGCTACTAGTGGCGCTGAAAGCGCGGTGGCATCCTGTCCTATTGCCGCCGCCTCGCCTGAAGTCTTGCCAAGAATGCGATCTATCAATAACGACGCTGAGGCGACTAAAACAGTGCAGCCGGCGGCTTTGAATTTTGCTTCGGTAATCCGCTGCGATGCGTCGATGCGCAAAGAGATGCGCAGTGTGGCCCCACATTCAAACGAGGCGGCGCGACCCACAAAATTAGGCTCTATCGCATCGCCGACGTGTGCGGGATTGAAAAACGCGTCGGCGAGTGGGCCTGGAATAGATTGCATTCAGTTTATGTTCAGGAGTTCGTTCAATTTCGATTCCAGGCCCGCCGGACCTCAACACGGTGCCGAAATCCAAGATACATCACGGCCATATTATATAATGCACGCTCATGTTTGATCGGTTTAGGCAGCGAAGTCTTGAACTCGAGCACCTGGATAAAGGTGACTATACACCCGAGGAGTACGAGGGCTGCATTGTCGAACTCCAGCGGGTAAATCGGTGGCTGGGAGACGCGAGCGCACTGCGAAATTCGCTACTGGCAGAGATCGACAGCCTTAATTTGCGCACTTTTTCGGTTGTCGATATTGGGGCTGGCTCTGGAGAGTTGTTGCGCGTCATCGCCGCGTGGGCGCGTAAGACGAGGCGCAGGGTGCAACTCACAGGTGTGGAGCTAAATGCCCGATCTGCTAAGGCGATCGCCGAACAATCTCAACACTTTCCGGAGATCACGGCTATTCGCGCCGACGCTTTCCGGCTTCCGTTCTCCGAGGGTCAATTCGACTTCGCAATCTGTTCCCTATTCACGCATCATTTCAAAGACGGTGACGTCGTGTTTCTTCTGCGGGAGTTTAGCCGCGTCGCATCTCGTGGTATTTTCGTAATCGATCTTCATCGTCAGCCTGTCGCGTACTTTTTTTTCACTACCATCGGGCGATTGTTTTTGCACAACCGTCTTATTCGTGAGGATGGTGCGCTTTCGATACTACGAAGTTTCATTCCCGAAGAGTTAGAACGTCTCGCGCACCGCGCCGAGCTTCGGGACATAAAAGTCACGCGTCACTTTCCTTCCCGCCTGGTGCTCGCGGCTTCGCCCTCGACTAGTGCGGGGGCCTTATCAGGTTCGCCGCAGTTGAGCGCAGAAATGATCGCGGCTTCCGGAAGTGGGTGCGCAAGCGTCGCGGCTTCGCCGCCGTGCAGTGCGGAAAGGCTCCGCCTTTCCGTGTCAGCCAATAGACCACGGAGGCTATGCCTCCGGCGCTTGGAGGCGCAGCCTCGAGTAACAAAGGCGCATGCCCGGAAAGGCAGAGCCTTTCCGCACTGCACGGCGGCAGAGCCGCGATTCACACATGGCAAACTTTTTTGGTTTCAAGCAGCCGGACAGATTGAACCTCGGCGGCGGCAGAGCCGCGACTAACCGCGGCAAATACGTTCTCATTGAAGGAAGAAAATTGACATTGGGTTCTTCAAACAATTTTGATGTTGCGATTGCGGGCGGCGGGCCGGCAGGCGCGAGCGCCGCGATTCACCTCGCGTTGAAGGGAGCGCGAGTGCTTTTGATCGAAGAAAAGAAGTTTCCTCGCCCGAAATTGTGTGGTGAGTTCATCTCACCTGAATGCCTGACACATTTCAAGAGGCTGGGGGTATTGGACAAGATGAGAGACGCTGGAGGCTCCACGCTGTGCGAGACAGTTTTTTACTCTCGCAAAGGAAACAGTGTGGCGGTGCCGAGCGAATGGTTCAAACCCGGCGCCAGAGCCCTTGGACTAAGCCGCAGCGAGATGGACCAGAAGCTTCTCGAAAGAGCGAAGAGCGCAGGAGTAACAGTTCTGGAAGAAGCTCACGCAACTCCTTTGATTGGGAACCCTGGACATGTTCATGGCTTGCGCGTAAAAACTCGCGCTGCGACACGAGACGTTGTCAGCGATTATCCGGCGCTGGTTACGATCGACGCGACCGGCCGAGTCAGCGCATTGAGTCGTCAAATCAATGCTTCGGAAACGCGCAACGGTCGAACAAGCAAACGCCCAACAAAACGTTCTTTGGTTGCCTTTAAGGCACACATGGAAAACTCTCGCTTGGCAGATGGAGCCTGCGAAATCTATTTTTATCGCGGTGGATATGGTGGCTTGAGCAGTGTTGAGGGCGAATTGACAAATCTCTGTTTTATCGTTTCCGCCGAGGATGTTCGGCATCACGCCTCCAATCCCGAAATCGTAATGCGTGAAATCGTTATGAAGAACGTGCGAGCCGCTTACACACTGGAAAAGGCCACCTCTCGCCCGCCCTGGCTCAGTGTTTCGTTGGATGGTTTTGGAAGAAGAGAACCGTGTCCGGCCGTCGGCTTGCTCACAGTGGGAGACGCAGCCGCTTTCATTGATCCATTCACAGGAAGCGGCATGTTGATGGCGCTGGAGAGTGGAGTGGTGGCCGCTGAAGTAATCGCTCGCCATCTCGTCGGCCTTCGGAAAAACGAAGGATTCCAATTATTGGCGTGTGAATACAGAGCAGAATACTTTGGCACGTTCAATAAGCGGTTGCGCATCTCGAGCCTTCTTCGGCGCGCGGCGTTTGTTCCGCGGCTCGCAGAAGGTGCAATATTTGTGTTTGGTCTCAATGCTGGTATAAGACGCAAACTTGCGCGCGCGACGCGTCGGGATTCAAATCGGGAAACAGGGGTATCTGGTGTCTGAATTTTACGCCCGCCCATGAGCTCATAGTTGACAGATCTGCCAGCGGTAGAAGCAATTTAAATGCTTGCCAGAGTGCACGCGAATAGAGTAAAAAAGCGGAGCGTTCTGGCTTAAGTGCTCCCTGCGCCTGTCTCAAAGGTCGTCGAATTGCAGACACGACCGTTTCGCTCCCGGGCTGCCGTGGAAATTGGGAAATTTTGCGGTCTCAACAATCTGGAGAAACGCGTTCGTTAGTCTCGATTGGTATGAGCCGTTTTTACCTGCTCGACCGGTCTCTAACTTACTAAGGAGAACAGATCATGTTTGCGTCCCTTACGCAGTGGTTTAGTCCGATCCGGATAATTACTTTCTTGATCGTGACTGTTGGTTTTGCGCTTCTCGGTTCAAGTGTGGTTTTCGCACAGTCGCAATCGAATGCAGCCGACCTGCGAGGCTTCGTTCGCGATCCTACTGGCGCAGTTGTGACTAACGCGACGGTGACGGCCCGCAATGCGGCCACTAATACCACTAAAGACGCGACTACCAATGACGAAGGCTACTATCAGATTATCAACCTCACGCCGGGTAACTATGAAGTAACAGTTGAAGCCCCAAACTTTAAGAAGGCAGTGTTGCCGTCTATTACAGTCACTGTCGGTCAGAGCGCAGATGTGGACGTTGCGTTGGAGGTAGGACAGGTTAGTGAGGTAGTAACAATCTCCAACGCAACTGCCGAGCTGGTGGAAACGTCCAAAACGACTGTGGCCACCACAATTGATCAGCAACGTATTGATAACCTTCCTATCAACGAGAGAAACTACCTATCCTTTGCACTCACGACTTCGACGGTGAGTCGCGATAACGGTCGACCAATCGGACCGGCCCCGACGACGGGTCTGAACTTCGGCGGCCAACGCGGTCGTTCCAATCTGGTCCAGGTAGACGGCGCGGATAACACAGACAACTCCGTGAATGCTGCACGGTCAACCGTCAGTCAGGAGGCAGTGCAGGAATTTCAGGTCGTCACAAATTCCTTTGCTCCCGAGTTTGGACGTTCTTCCGGCGGTGTTGTAAACGTCGTAACCAAAAGCGGCACTAATGAAATTCGCGGAAATGTTTTTGGCTTCCTTCGAGACAAGAGTTTTCAGGCGAGAAATCCCTTTGCGCCGATCGCCAAACCAGACTTCAGACGAACTCAATACGGTGTAACCCTCGGTGGTCCATTCGATCGTGATCGCACATTCTTCTTCTTTGCTTTTGAGCAACGGCGCCGGGATGAATCCGGCTTCTTCACCAGCAATGTTGCACAGGGTCTCACTGCGTCCGTCACCTTGCCGCCACTTGCCCCAGGGTTCCCCGCGCAGACCGTAAGAAACCTCAGGCCAGATCAGGCTGCATACATCAACACTCTCCTGGCGTCGGGTAATGCGGCGCTTATCAATGCGGGAGTTTCATATGCTTACCTCGCCGGAAGCGGCAGCGCTACGGCTTTGACGGGCTCTAATCCCCTGCTTAACACGGGCTCGGTTCCTGGAGTAGCCATTGGGGCGCCGGTGGGGGGCCGGTTTTTCCTCACGGGCGCTCCGGTGCCGATTTCAAGCATCGCATTTCGGCCCCTCAATGATCTTTTAAGAGTATTTCCAGTCACTGACAGAACTACTTACAATTCATTTCGCCTTGACCACGCAGTTACGAAAGACCACCTGTTCAACTTCCGCTTTGGCTATAACCCCAGCGAGATTAGTGGAATTCAGGTGGAATCGCAGAATCAGTCGCTGGGCCAAAATGATTTTTCTCGCACAGGAATCCAGAAACTGCGCGACTTTTCGGCAGTCTCCAGTCTGACCTCGACTCTCTCGAGTACGATGGTTAATGAATTGCGATTTAACTTCGGTGAACGTCGCGCGACCTTCAAATCACAAACTGGCGACGCAGTAGCCTTCAACATTTCAGACACTGCGTTCATTGGCCGTGAGTTGTTCTCTCCAGTAGTTCGCACCGAGACGCGATACGAATGGACCGACAACTTGAACATCGTCGCGGGTAATCACACGCTTAAGTTCGGTGGCGACGCCGCCTTCGTGAGAATTCCGGATGCGACCTTCGAATTGAATTTCGCAGGGCTTTTCAATTTCGGTGGTGTTTCGGCGACCACATTCGCAGCTTTTCCCGTGATTGGAGGTGTCCCCGCGCCCGACTTCTCGCCAGTCCAGCAATATGGACTCGGTTTCCCGGGCAGCTTTATCCAGGGGTATGGAAATCCGGTCAGCAGAATCGGCAATAAGCCGCTGGCTTTCTTCGCGCAAGACTCCTGGAAGATCAGACCAAATCTCACCTTGAACTACGGCGTCCGTTACGATTACGAGATGACTGAGCAGATCCCAACTGTTCCTTTTAGGGATCCCTTATCCGGAATTACGCTATCTGCTGCGGATCTACTGGCGGCCCAGGGAGTTCTGAACGTCCAGCAGGGATTTCCGCGGGACAAAAACAACTGGGCGCCGCGACTCGCAGTCGCCTGGGATCCCCACAACGACGGGAAGACCGTTATTCGTGCCGCCTTCGGAATGTTCTATGATCACCCACTACTTGCAGTAGGGTTTAACTCTGACATCGCAGACGCTGCTCAACAGCAACAGTCAACACTCTTGCAGGGCAGTCCTGCGCCGACATCCCTTTTGAACGCGGTGCAGGTATTTCAAGGGACCGTTTGCACGGCCGCCTCCGTAAACCCGTTGTGTGCGCCGGGATTTACCACGCCGGGTACGGCCGCAAGTTCACAATACCAATTTGGCCGGCAGCGTTTTAACGATCAAACCTTCCCAGGATTCGGTACTCTGCTGCCCTTCACGCTTCCCGTAACCAAAGACTTTCAATACGCCTACGCAAACCAGGGAAACCTCACAGTTGAGCGCCAGATCACTAAGAACATGTCGTTGTCCGCAAGCTACCTTTTCGTAGGCGCGCATCATCTGCCTCTCCCGCGCGACGTTAACGAGGTCAGACAGGATTTATTAATCGCCAACTTCCGTCGTTACGCCGGTGCTGCAGCCAATCCCGCAAGCTTTACCGCTGCGGCGCTCGCCACTCCTGGACTATTTCCGACAACGGCTCCGGGCTCAACTTTTTCCAATCCCATCACCGGAGAAACATTTGCTGTGATCATCCCCGGCTTTATCGTAAGGGGACCGCGCGGCGATGTGATTCTGCCGTTTGCCGCCAATTTCTTCCGCCCAAGCGGAGCGAATTACTTCCTAGTCCAGGCCAACACTGGACTAACGCCGGCTGCGTTCAATAGTTTTCTCGGAGGCACCTTGCGCACACCGACCAGCATCGTTTCTCCGTTTGGTGACGTCAACGCACAATCCTCAATCGGAAACTCGACCTATCACGGCCTGAATCTGGATTTGAAGAAGCGGTTCTCGAACAACTTACAATTTCTCGCTTCCTACACATGGGCGCGTTCCATCGACGACTCATCTGACCTACAGACGTTATTGAAGCCCCAAAACAACCGTGATATCCACAGCGAACGGGCAGACTCCCTCTTCGATCAGCGGCACCGATTTGTCTTTAGTGGCCTCTTAACTTCACCGGCCGCGTGGCGCCATTCGGACAGTGGC
Source organism: Pyrinomonadaceae bacterium (assembly GCA_046262135.1). Classification (GTDB taxonomy): domain Bacteria; phylum Acidobacteriota; class Blastocatellia; order Pyrinomonadales; family Pyrinomonadaceae; genus PSRF01. The sequence goes on along the minus strand of JBHENH010000008.1, from coordinate 16,211 downwards.
GCAAGACGTTTTCTGGCAGACTTCACGCTCGCTCCAATATTCGAAATCTCGTCGGGCCGACCGTTTAATATCCTCAGCGGCGTGGATCAGAACTTCGATCTTCAGGCCTCTAATGAGCGGCCCAGTGTGGCGGCCGACGGCACGTTGATCGTTCCTGCGCCCAATACTAACGGCACCCTGGGGCGCAACATGGGCATAACACATTCATACGCCTCTTTTGATATGCGGCTGATGCGTTCGATTCCTTTTGGAGAGAGGCGGCGTCTCGATATTATCGCTGAGGGCTTCAATCTCTTTAACCGCTTCAATGAAGCAGCAGCAGCGCCGTTCTTCACAGCGGTTAATAACTTTGGTCAGCGTGCCGGCAACGGGCGTTACTACAGCCGCCCAACTGCTTCCTTTGATCCCAGACAGTTCCAGTTTGGTCTTAAACTAAACTTCTGAGCGATATCGGCCGTGGCGTTCGAGACCGTGCTCTTATTGTGATCGGCAAAAAGGGGAAGCTCATCTTGATGAGCTTCCCCTTGGTCTTAAGAACGACACGGTACAGTCACAGAAGCCACGGTGCGACCTGATGATTGAGATCGACTAACAACGGCGCCAGAATCTCCGCCGGCTGTCATTCGGCCCCGATGCCTTCACCCTTCACAAACTAAAATATCGAACTCGCAATTCGTTGCACTGAAGTCCGGTGCGCCCGCAAACGCGTTCACGTTCCCGGAGCAGGCGGCCCGGCTACGTCGCTACGATGGCGTATAACGGCGTCTTAAGCGACCCACTACCTCTTCTTGCAGCGATCATCTTCGTGTTGAGCCAGACGTATACAATTCGGGGATCTGTTTTTTCAGATTTGCTACCTTCGGAAGGTCATTGATCGCAATGCAAGGATCAGTGGGATGACGACGCGCATAGTCCTGGTGATAGGCCTCGGCTTCATAAAAAGCTTTGAACGCAACCACCCCGGTGACGATCGGCCCTGCGAAAACTTTAGCTTGATTTAACTGATCAATATAGGCTTGCGATATGCGCTTTTGCTCGTCATTAGCGTAAAAGATTGCCGATCGATACTGTGTTCCGGTGTCGGGTCCTTGCCGATTCAGTTCCGTGGGGTCATGTGCCACAGCAAAAAACACCTTAAGAAGTTGGCCATAAGAAATCTTGGAAGGATCATAAGTGATTCGCACCGATTCGGCTTGCCCGGTATCACCCGAGCTGACCAGCTCATAGTTAGCCGTATTTGCCGCTCCTCCCGAATACCCCGATGTGACGTTAGTTACTCCCTTAACATGTTCGAAGACGGCTTCAATTCCCCAAAAGCAACCTCCCGCTATGACGGCAGTTTGTGCGCCTTTCGCAGTTGCCAGGGGAGCATCAATAACCGGGTTCGGAATTGCTACGGACCTTGCCGTAACCGCGCTGCAACCTAGCGTAGTGCCGATGAGCAAGATGGGAAGAATGCGAAACACAGAAAAAGACATTAGAAGAGACCTCCGCGAAGTAAGGGCGATATCGCCGAAGCGAGAAATAAAATGTTTTAACCGATTTATCAAAATGGACACGCCAACTTAGATGCAATTAATGCGGAAGGGGGTCTAGAATTTTGCCAGTATCAGTTTTGCGTTTGTAACGGCTTAGCGAACCGAGATGGGTAATCGGCGGCGGCGGTTTTGCCAAGCCGCTTTTATTATCCTTTCGCTTTACGAACTCTTTGTACGCGTGAAACCAGATTAGTCCCTGTGGTACTTTGGAGCAAACGTTATCTGCGGTAATCTTATGCGAAAGTATTGAACAAAATTGCGTAAGGAGGGACCCGGAGAAGCGATGGTCATACTGAGATCGTTAGAGCCCTCCTGGCTCAAGGCGCTAAAACGGACTTCGAGGGAGACCGTCAGACACCAATGAAATGAGGGAATGATGAAGAGTCTATTGCTTGTCGTAATAATGGTGATTATTTTAGTCAGCGTGATTTTCTCAGCCCTCGGACTATGGGCGATACTGACCGGCGGAATCGTAGCTATTTCGGGATTCCCTATTATCATAACTGGGGAACTGGCGTTACTTATTGGGATTATTAGTGCCGTCGCTGTTGCTATTACTCTCACCCGCCTTAGGTCAAATCCGCTAAATTGATGACACTTTAACCGACGCTCCACCCTGGGCTTTACGCTTCCGCCTGCTCCGCAGCTCATTGAAGGCTTCCACTCAGATCGCGCCCAGTCACACCCCAGGCAAGTTTTGTCGAAAAAACAAACCTGGGACTTGTCGCATAGCCGGAGCTTCTCTGCGATTGCGATGCTGCATCGCTGTCGCCTCAAAAAATGAACTTCAAGCCAAACTGGAGAACACGCGGTCCTCCATCCCCGAGGCGTGGGTTGCCGGCATCAACATCCGGCGTGGTGCCAATCGCGCCGAAGGCCCCGCTGTCAACTTGCACATTCGGCAGACTGAAGTTCGCGTGATTGAAGATATTGAAGAACTCTGTGCGGAATTGCAGCGAGACTCGTTCGTTGATCCTCGTGTTCTTGTTAACCGAGAAGTCGAGCACGTTGAAGCGCGGCCCGATGATAATGTTTCGTCCGGCATTGCCGAAACTTCCTGCTGCCGGAATTTGCCAGGCCGGCGTGTCGCCAGCTCGACAGGTGCTACGTCTGCTGCCGTCGGCGTTCAAAACGCAAGGGTTGATCCATGCGGTGACAGTGTGGCCGCCCCCGTAAATATCGCCGATGATGTTCGGGCGATCGTTAAGCTCGCCTGTGAGGCTGATATTTGTATTAATGAAAGGTGTGATCGGAATGCCGCTTGATGAAGTAAGAATTCCTGCCAGTTGCCAGCCCTCAGTCAAACGCATGGGCAGACCTTCGAGGCGATGAGGAAGGAACTTCAAGTCATAAACGAAGTTTGTCGTGAACCGATGCCGCACGTCAAAACTCGAAACGGAGCGTTCGGCGCGCGCGTTATAACTATCTTGCGGGAAAGAGACGCCGCGCGTGCCGCCATAGATACCATTTGAAGCATCGTCAATAGACTTGGACCACGTGTAGGAGACGTAAAGCGTCAGTCCACTAGACATTCGCTGGCGAAGATATGTTTGAAGCGCGTTGTAATTTGAGTTAGCCGAAGTCTCAAAATAGTTGATGAAGCTGTACTGCGGAAAGCTAGCGTTGAATGGCCTGCGGCTTTGAGCCGTCCCGGCGCCGGGCACAGCCTGATTGATATCACGAACGCGATAGAGCTTTCTTCCTTGCGAACCGACATATGAGGCCTGGACCACCGTCCTGTCGCTCAGCGAATGCTGGAGATTGACGTTGTAGCTCTGGACGTAAGGCGTGCGCAGGTTTAGATCGACGCCAAAGATCGGAAAAGGAGTCGGCGGCGCCGTCGTGCCAGGAAAAATAGCTACACCGGGGCCGAAAGGCACCGTCGCGGTTGAGGGAAAAGTAACGTTGAACGTGCCGATTGCCGGGACAAAGTTGTTGCCGACGCTGCCCGGCCCCCCGTTCTGAAAGCTATGCGCAAGGTAGAAATCCTGGGAAGGCGCGTCGTAATAGATTCCGTAGCCAGCGCGCAGGACGGTCTTGCTCTTGCCCGTAAGATCGTAGGCAAATCCCAAACGAGGCGCGAAGTTGTTTCGGTCCCTTCGATAAAGTCGCGGCAGATTCGGATCGCCGACCTGTACCAATCCGACACTGGGAACAAAGTTCGAGATGCGCTTATGCGCGTCAGCGAAAACGCCGAGGTATTCGTAACGCAATCCCAGATTGAGCGTCAGGCGCTGGTTCACCTTCCAGTCATCCTGGGCAAACAATCCGAGGTTGTGCGAGAAAGTGTCGCGTCGCGTCCCGCCGCGAAGGATTACTGTGCTGCTAGTCGAGGGGATTCCCGCGAGAAAATTAGCCAGTGGGCTGAAGGTTACGGCGCCGGCAGTGCTGCCAAGAAAGTTGATCTGACCACGTTTGAAAGTGTCGTTCACAGAGTTGACGAGCGGGCGGCGATATTCGCCCCCAAACTTGTAGGTATGCGGGCCACTGGTCCAGGTTACGTTGTCAACAACCTGATAGGCGCTGCTGACTCGGCTACGCGGGAGGTTGTTTGGCGCACCCAGCGAAACAAAGCCGCTGACCGTAATTGTAGGCAAGCCACCACTTGCCAGCCCAGTGTTGAGACCGATGCTGGATGGATCAAAGCTGGCATCCAGCGGACTGAAGCCTTGCTTAAAGCGATTGTAGCTTAAACGCAATTCGTTGATTACTGCTGGACTGGCAAGGTACTGGAAATTAATGCCCACCAGCTGAATCCGCGTTGGGACTACGGTTTGATATGCCGGAAGCGGAGAACCGTTACCGCTCGTCAGCGGAAAGACCTGAGTACCCTGACCAAAGATATAGCGACCACTCAGATTCAATTTGTCGGTTATGCGGTGATCAATCTTGGCCAGAAAGTTGTTGCTGCGATTGCTGTTCGGCGCCCCGAACGCGTAGTTGTTGGTCCCGGAACTGGTTGGTGCCGGGAATAGAGCCAGTAGACTCGTGCTCAATGCATTTTCAGTCCGGCCATTAGCCGCATTGAGGGCGCGTGCCGTGGCAATAGCGGCGGGGGAGGGCACCGCGACAACGGCGGGAGAGAAAACGGACTCGCGCTGGCCTTCGTAACCGGCAAAAAAGAACGTCCGGTTGTGGATGATCGGGCCGCCAATAACTCCACCAAAATTATTGTTCTTGAATTCGTTCCTTTTACCTTCAAAGAAGTTTCGCGCGTCGAAATTGTCGTTGCGTAAAAACTCATAAGCGGAGCCGTGAAAATCGTTTGTACCTGTCTTGACAACGATGTTGAGCACGGCGCCCGAATTTCGTCCGTACTCAGCAGCACCCTGTGTTTGCATGCTGAATTCACCGAGGGCGTCAACGGGAAACAGTGTCGCAGGCGCGCCGGTGACTCCGCCCTGATTGAAGGAGGGCTGGTTGCGAAACGAGTCGTTGTTATCAACACCATCAATTAAAAAGATGTTTGATTTTTCGCGCTGACCATTGACCGTAAACGATCCCAGCGAGCCGCGCTGCGATCGCGGCGCCGCGCCTGGCGTAAGAATTGTCAGTCGCCGGAAGTCGCGCCCATTGATGGGCAGCGATTCGACCTGACGATTGCTAATGACCTCCGCCAATGCGCTGCTGTCGGTTTGCAAGACGGGCAACAGATCGTCGACGGTCACTTCGGCCGTCGCGCCCTGCAACGACATAGCAACATCCACCCGCGTTTCCGCCCCTACGTCCACCTTAACGTGCGGCCGGTTTGCCGGAGCAAAATTAGCCGCTGCGACCGAGATCGAATAGAGCCCGACGGGCAGTTCAGGAACCACGTAAGTTCCGCTATCGTCGGCTTCGATGGTGCGCTGGGCACTGGTTCCTTCGTTCGTTACCGAGACGGAAGCTTTAGGTACGACCGCTCCATTTTGATCCGTGACCGTACCCACAATCCTGCCGTTGATCGATTGGGCATGCCCGATCAATACCGCCAGGAACAACGACGCAATTACTCCCGCGCAACGCATAAGACTATACGACATATTCATCTTCATAGCTCCCCAACAATTGTTGTTGCCTTCCGGGTATAGCTCCAAGTCCAACGTCTAAACTTAGCATTAGCCTCGAAGGGTCGAACCCTCTTGGCTTTCAGAAAAGGCTTCCACTTGCGCCTGTTGGGTTGAAGCCAGTAAATCTTATCTGTGTGGAGCCGACAGTATACACGAAATAGAGCAGTTGCTTATTTCCTAGGACGCGGCTGTTTTGCCAACATGGTCAGAACTTCTTCAAGTTTGTCCGGCTCAATCGGCTTGACCGGGTGATAATAGAGGCACGCTTCCTCGGTGCGTTGGCGATCGGAGTGCTGTCCGTAGCCTGTCATGGCAATCTCAAACTTTTTCGCCTGTAATAGAATCAATGACTTTCAGGCAAGTTAATAAGAAGAACGCGGAGGACAGGCAAAGAAACGCAAAGAGATTTCGGTTCAATCCTGCAACCTGAATCAGCGCCGGAATTCGGTGATATTTTGGTACAAACGTTATCTGCGGTAATCTTATGCGAAAGCATTTGAACAAATTCCGTAGGGACTGACTGGGAGAAGCAGCGGGCAGAAGCCCAGCGGAACCGCGGTCATGGGGTGTCCCGAAATAGTAGCTACTGAAATCGAAAGGGCAGCATCAATTGACCATCGAGCACTACAAGAAGCAGCGCGAAGAGATGAAACATTCAAACGAAGAATTGCACGCGGGGAAGGATGAGCCTCGTTCGGGGGCTGAAGATGTCACCGGGCGCAAAATAGCGGCAGATGAGTCCGCACGCTTTCAAGCAAATTTGCTGGACACAGTTGAACAGTCGGTTATCGCCACCAATCTGGACGGAATTGTTATTTACTGGAACCGGTTTGCCCACCGCCTCTATGGATGGACATCCCAAGAGGCGATAGGTCGCCATATCATGGAGCTAACAACGCCGGAAGCAATGGCTGAGCAGGCTCTTGAGATCTTGTCCCACCTCCGTCGGGGCGAAAGCTGGACAGGGGATTTTAATGTTCGGCACCGTGACGGTACCCAGTTTCCAGCACAAATCATCAACTCACCTATCAATGATGACAATGGGAAATTGATTGGAATCGTGGGGGTTTCCATCGACATCACCGAACGCAAACGGGCGGAAGCGGCATTGCGAGAAAGCGAAAACAAGTATCGGTCGCTGGTGGAACAAGCCTCCGACGGCATTCACACCTACGACATGCAGGGAAACTTCATTGAGACAAACTCCAAACTCTGCGAGATGCTAGGTTATACGCCTGAAGAATTGCTGCGGCTCAACGTGAAAGACTTAGTTCCTGATAAGGACCTCTCGGTTGATCCTATTAACTTCGATGACCTGCGGGCGGGGAAAACAATTCTCAAGGAACGCAGGCTAGTCCGCAAAGATGGCGGGCTTCTCCCGGTGGAGATTAGCGGCAGGATGATTCGGGACAATGTACTACAAGCGATTATTCGTGACATCACCGACCGCAAGCGGCATGAAGATTCCCTGCTGGAACTCACTCGTCAATTAGAGCGGCAGTCTAATGTGTTCAATACTACGCTTTCGTCTATCACAGACTTCGCTTACATCTTCGATCGGGAAGGGCGTTTTCTATATGCGAACCAGCCGCTGCTTGACCTGTGGGGACTTACGCTCGACGATGCGGTAGGAAAGAATTTCTTCGACCTTCAATATCCGGACGACCTGGCTTCGCGCCTTCAGCGCCAAATTCAACAAGTCATTGATACGCGACTGGGGTTGAAGGACGAAACTGCTTACACCAGTTTAACCGGCGTTGCAGGATTTTATGAATACATATTCACTCCGGTCTTCGCCTCAGACGGGACGGTGGAAGTGGTGGCCGGTTCCACGCGTGACATTACCGATCGCAAACAAGTGGAAAAAGCCTTACGCATCAGCCAATCCGAGCTGCAACAATCCTATGAAGAGCTCGAGCGACGGGTCGCAGAGCGCACGGTCGCCCTCTCCGAAATGAACTCAGTTTTGCAGGAGGAAGTAAGAGAGCGGCGGCGCATCGAAGGCGAGCGCCTCGAGTTATTGCGCCGCATTGTCTTCGCGCAAGAAGACGAACGCCGCCGCATTGCGCGTGAGATACACGACGAGTTTGGGCAGCAATTAACTGTGCTGAAATTCAAACTCGATGCGGTTAAGGAGGGTTGCGGTGAGAATGAGAAGCTCGGCGATCAGGTTGATGCATTGCAAACGCTTGCCAGGCAACTGGACGCGGATGTTGACCACATGGTCTGGGAAATGCGTCCTACGGCGCTCGATGATCTTGGCTTGCAGGCGGCGCTTTCCAGTTACGTCCAAAATTGGGCAGAAAATCTTGGAGTTCCAGTTCAATTGCACGCCAGCGGCATGGATGGAGAACGCTTAACTCCCGAGATCGAAACCGCCCTTTATCGCATTGCACAGGAAGCTCTCAACAACATCGCCAAGCACGCACGCGCCTCCGAGGTTGCCATCGTGCTCGAACGCCGCGCCGATCAAGTCTCCCTCATAATCGAAGACGACGGAATAGGTTTCGACTCGCAGAAGGTATTGGGCGCTCGGGACAACGGACTCGGTCTGGTGGGCTTGCGCGAGCGTGCTGCACTCTTCGGCGGCACTGTCGAGATCGAATCGCAGCCGGAGAAAGGCGCCACCGTCGTCGTGCGGATTCCGGTGCCGCCTGCACCACAGGGGGGAGAGGTGGATGAACAAGCTGCGCATTCTTTTGGCTGAGGACCATGAGATTATCCGCGACGGGTTGAAACTTCTAATTAACTCGCAGCCTGACATGGAGGTAGTCGGCGAGGCCAATAACGGCCGTGTGGCCGTGCAACTCGCGCAAGAGCTTCTGCCCAACGTAGTGGTGATGGACGTTTCGATGCCGGAGCTTAACGGTCTCCAGGCGACAAAGAAGTTGAAGCTGACGTGCCCGCAAGTGAAAATCTTGCCATTGACGCGTCACACGGACGACGGCTACTTGCAACCACTGCTACAAGCCGGCGCGAGCGGCTACGTTCTGAAACAGAGCAAGTCTGCGGAGCTGCTGCGCGCGATTCGCGCTATCGCCGCCGGTCAGACGTATCTCGATCCGGCGATCACCGAAAAGGCGATGACCCAATTTCGTGGCGGCAGAGCGCCTCGCGGAACAACCGCTGACGCAAATCTAAGTGACCGCGAGGCCGAAGTCCTCCGACTCATCGCCTGGGGTCACATTAATAAAGAAGTGGCGGCGCGACTCAACCTGAGCGTAAAAACTGTCGAGGTTCACAAAGCCAATGGAATGCGCAAAATGGGCATGAAAAGCCGCGTCGACATTGTTCGTTACGCACTGCTGCAAGGCTGGCTGCAAGACGCTTAATACTCTTCGCGCTGTAGTTAGTAGGACAGAAATTCCTGTCTGTTCTGTCGTTTATATGCCTCAATTAGCGAAGCAATCCTCATACAACCTGATAAAGCAGGGTTTATCGACCACAGCAGGAATGTCTGTCCTACTAGAAATAGCATCTGTTCAATAGGGAAAAACCCTTATGATTTTCTCAAACCTTCCCAATACCCAAAACCCGCCCCTTAGTCAAAACTAAAGTCATTCGTCCAAGAAGGTAAGCACACTCCTTGAAGCAGCGGAGTAATCCGCCTAACGGATGTCTGTCTTGTCCCCTGCACGCTTGGGGCGAGACAGCGGAACGAGCACGGGGGGAGGAGTGGGGAAAGGGTGGAGTTCATCACGGAACTTTTAACCTATTCCCCCTCCAGTTTTTCGCGGCTGACAAGGCGGGCAGTGGCGTAAATGATGGCATGTCAAAGTCTTAAGTTTGTTGGAAACACCCGGTCACTGCCGCTCCCGGTACTGACTCCATTGCATCAGTGATCTATCTGGTCCAAAAGTAGTTTGAGGGAAAGCCCATTCGAGGTTAACGGCAATTTTACGGCGGAGGTCCCCCGACAACTTGAACACAGGAGATTAGAAACATGTTTCGTAACACAAAATCCACTCGCTTGACCTCTTTAAGATCTTTCGTGACGCTCTGCGCGATGGCCTTGGCCTTCGCGGGTGTTGCATACAATCAAGTTCAAGAGACCACTAAAGCTCAAAATATGACCGCGCCATCCGATGGACCTGCGAATGCGGGTGTTCCGGTTCCGCACGACACCGGTAATGCGGCAGCCGGTCGTGATGTCTTTCGCTTTGAGACCTTTGGTAATGAAGGCTTCTGGAGTGACGGAGTGCGGCTGCCGAAGGGAATCAAGAAAGCTAAACTGACGCCAGTCCAGGCCTTGAAGGCCGGACTAAGCGTAGACATCGACGCGCTGGATGCTGCCACGAAGCAAGCCGTAGCGGCAGAGCTCAAAACGGATTTGTCTAAGAAGATGGCTCCGCTGCTCAACGACCCCAAGACGACGATGAAACTGCTCGAGGCCAACGCCGTCATCGGCGTAGTGGCCAAAGACTCGAACGGCGACGGCAAGATCGATCTGTCCAACGGCGACAAAGTTGGCGTGAGTTGTGCCCTCTGTCACACCATCACCGATAAGTCTGTATTCGACATTCCTAATGGTGGATCAATCGGTAGCCGTCTCGATGGTCGTGCAGTTCACACGCTTAACCTCGGTGCGATTTTTGCTATGGCTGACAACTCGCGGGCTCTATATCCGCTTCTTCAACTCTCACTCGACGCAAACGGTGGCAAGACGCTTGGTCGCGCTCCGAAGGGTCTAACCGAAAAATCAAGCGAAAAGGATGTTGATGCATATTTAAGTAATCCCGCTTTTTATCCGGTCGGCATGTTTGACGATAGCTTTGACGGCAACGGCGACCCAATGCACAACTCACCCCTTTTCCGTCAGGACTTAGCCTTTCCGTTCGGCAGTGAAGGCACAATCGCCAAGTTGGATAACTTCAGCAATGTGGTCTATACGGGCCTCTTCGACCCGACAAATCTGACGACTCCGGGCGGGCGCGCGTTTCTGCACAAACTTGGCGGCGCAGCGGGAGATGAAATTGCGAATGACTATGCGAAGGTCTTAAAAGATACGGGCGTCAAGAATTATCCATTCGTCAAAGCACCCGCGCACCCAATGCCAGGCAGCGAAGAAGCTCCGCTCGGCATTCGCGTGGACAATGTCAAACTACTGGACATGAATGCGTATCTGGATAGCCTGCCTGCGCCTGCGGGCGTGCGTGGTGACTCAGGAGCTATTGCTCGTGGGCGGGAGTTGTTCCGCACCAGTAGTTGCACCGCCTGCCACAATGTGGACCAGAGCAAGTTCGTTCCGCCTTTCATCGTGCCGATGAAGAAGATCTTTTCGGGCGACAATCCGGTGGTCCTCGCACAGCGCGAGCCCCCGCTAAACCCGGTCGAGAATACGGTGGACAATATCTTTGATGACAAGATGGCGGTGGTGAATGCGAGTCTCCGGGGCGAAGAGCGCGGAATTGCCCTGCCATTGCTGTTGGACCTGGCACGCAAGCCAGTCTTCCTGCATGACAACTCGGTGCCCAGTCTGGACCAGTTGTTTGATCCTCGTCGTGGGATGATGTCCCCACATCCGTTCTTTGTTTCGGATCCCCGAGAGCGTTCGGACTTGATAGTATTTCTACGAAGTCTGGATGATCGTTCGCGGACATCCAAACCTTTTAATTGGTGCCCTAAACTAATCCCCCTGATCCAATTTAATCTCCAGAGTAGTAACCGCTGTTGATTTACTAAGCTGAGGTTCCGTGAAACGTAAAGAGTGTTTGCCGCAAGACAAACGCCGTTGAGGTGACGATCGCTGAAAGCTCAACCAGCACCTCAATTGATTTTCTTTACAATCCGGGCCCGGGTTTTCCCTGGCTCTTAACGTTAAACCTCGAAGGTGAGGGGAAAGCAACAAATGAACATGAAATGGAAATTTTTCGGACTGATGTCCGTCGGGATGTTAATGGTGGTAATGGGTATGACTTCGCCCGCAATCGCGCAGGACAATATGGGCATGCGCTCAAACAAGATGATGATGTCATCGATGGACCAGAAACTCATGACGATGGCGGCAATGGGTGGGATGGCCGAAGTGGAAATGGCGCGTCTGGCTCTTCAAAAGTCGGGCAATGATGCCGTCAAACAGTATGCCCAAAAAATGATCGATGATCATATGATGGCGGGCGATGAACTCAAGCAACTCGCTTCAATGAAAGGCGTCACGCTACCCATGCAGCAGGACGCCAAGCAGATGTCCATGATGGCTAAGATGCAGAAGCTATCCGGGATGGATTTTGACAGGATGTACATCAAGGAGTCAGGAATCAAAGCACATCAGAATATGGTGAAGCTTTACATGAAAGAGTCTATGAGCGGCAGGGATATGGACGCGAAGGCCTGGGCCACGAAGACTCTGCCTACTGTGCAAATGCATCTGCAGATGGCGCGCGATATTATGAAGAGCATGGGTCGCGGCATGTAGCGCTAGAAAACGGAAAAGGTTTACGTTTTCGCTGTAGGTTTATGCGCAATGGGGAGGTCACGGGGTCCGACCCTCCTCTGCTCCAACATTTATTTTGAAACCATTACAGCCGCCGGCAACGGCGGCTGTTTTGCCAGGATGAGGTACGTTTTCCTGGCTACCGGGAAACCTTAACAATAGCGATTGGAGTAGCGCTGCGGCGATCTCGATCGCATGTCTTCGCACCCTGGTTAGCGCCGAGCCCGCTCCACAGTGCTCTTCTTAGCGGTGGTCGAGGGTCATTAACCAGCTGGATAAGCCGGAGATTAAGTCCTTCTTCAACTCATTTCGATTGAAGTGAGCCCCCGCAAGCCTCCGAATACAACACACGCAGTTTGCTCACTAACAACAAACGTAGGACAGACATTCGTACTTGTCCCTTTGTTTGCCCAAATTCCTAACGTCCTTCATTGCTCACCAGGCCCTTGACGCCTTCCCCGTCTGGGCTTCCGCCCGGGCCCAAATGGCGTCACGCGACGACAAAATGAGAAGAACGAACCCGTTTGTCGAACCAAATAACTTGCGCTACATTGACTGATAGGCGAACTATAATCGTACCGGCGGCATCCGAAAACATGCCTATTGGCCTTACTTAGAGCAATAACAACCAGACCCTCTCCCCCAGGGATTCAATATGATTAATCGAGTTTTCAAACAGCTTTTGTTAGTCGCCCTTCTCCTCAGTTTGCCTTCCATGGGATTCGCGCAGTCGAGTCGCCCGAGACGCGTGAGGCCACCCGCAAAGCCCGCGGAAGAACCTTTGCTACGCCCTGAACCGAAAGCCACGCCAACGACCCGAAACAATTCGAGTCGACCTCTTATCGACGTTCAACCTGTTAAGCCGGTCGTAAATACAGTCGGAACCGGAGACACCTCGCACGCCTATCAACTTCTGCAACAAAAACAGTTTGCTGCGGCGGCAAAAGAAGCTAAGGCTCTCACCGAACAGTTTCCCAACGACCCCGAGGCATGGAAGATAGCAGGGTTCGCGGAATTGAACCTCAAACAGTATTCGCAGGCAACGGAGGATCTGCAGAAAGCCCTCGATCTGCAGAAGACTTCAAATCGTGAAGACCCGAATACGGCTGACGCTTTAGCACAGGCCTTTGTGCTTGCGGAACGATATGATCGCGCGCTGCCCTTGCTTGTAACTGCAACGACGCGGCCCGGTGCTGCCGTCGATCCTGCAATGCTCTACTTCCGTGGTCTGGCGGAATACAAGACAGGCAAACTCGTCGATGCTGAACGAACATTAACCGCGGTGGTCAAAGCGAACCCGAAAGATTCGTTGTCTCTTTTTTATTTGGGGCAAATGGCAGTAGGCAGGAACGATCTTGATGCCGCTATCTCAGCACTGAACCGTGCAACTGTTAACGATCCGCGTTTTGCAGCGGCCTGGACGTTGTTGACGTCCGCATATCTCCGGCGCGCTGCCTTAAACACTGACACGAAGGCCGCAGCTGACTATTTAAGCGCAGTTCGATCTGGTGAAGCATTAATAAAGATCCGGACGGACGCGGAAGCGATCACTCTTTTTGGCCAGGCATTAATCGGGTCGCAGCAATATCCGCGTGCGGCGGCCGCGCTTGAGCGCGCAACCCTCGAGCCTGATGCTAAAGCCGTCACGTTTTACCTGCTGGGTATAGCCCAATCGCGTGCGAAGAATTTTCCCAAAGCCATTGCGGCCTTACAAACGGCCGCGCAGAAATCACCTGATGACATTAACGTCTATCGCGAGCTGGGTTATGCTTATGAGGTAAGCAAACAATATGCGAAGGCTTTGGCCGCGTATGAAAAAGGGTCCAGCCTTGCGCCCGGCGATTCTGATTTTAAGGAGGCAGCCGAACGTGTTCGGCCCTTCGCCAAGTAACCACACGATCTGTTTTGCCGCAACTTTAGGGAGGAATGGAATGAAGCTTATCGGGATTCTTTTTTTGATTGTCGGAATGAGCGTCGCGGTTTGCGCGCAGCGTCCGCGGAATATACCAAATGAACCAACAAATGCCTCGAAAGCTATGCCGCCTCCGGCGCCGCAATCGATGACCGCGAAATATGAAGGCGGAATTTTCGGGTACAACAGAACGATGGAGGGCACTCTCAGCTTCGATGACACAAACAAACGCCTCCTGTTCCGCAACAAGCAGCAGAAGGAAGTTTTTTTCATACCCTACAACGCTGTGAATTCCGCTTTCGCCGATACACAGAAACGCCGTCCGACCGCGGCCACGGTAGCCCAGCATATTCCCTATTTCGGATTTCCTATCGGTTTCCTTAGGACGAAGGTCCGCTACTTAACGCTCCAGTACAGCGATCCTGACACACACGTGGCAGGCGTTACGAGCTTTAGGCTAGCCAATAAAGATCTAGTGGATTCCGTCGTATATGCTCTGGCCAATAAGGCTGGTTTAACGCCGCGTGGAGAAATCTACGTACGAAAGGCCGGTACCGACGTAGAAGCGAAGAAGTCTACGCCATAACAAATTGGCCTCAACGTGGTGTTTGGAAGGCGGGCTCCTAAGGTGTCCGCCTTTTTGTATGCCCCTGATTTTAGAGATTTCCGCAGATCGAAGCTGCGAATCCAAGCTGGAAATGCAAATAAGGATCGTTCGGGAGCGCGATCACAAGCCGTTCCAATAAGGGCAGGGCCTCCGTGTATCTCGTCTGTTTTATTAAGACATTCGCTTGCTCCCTTAGTTCCGCGATGTTGTCATTCGTTTGAGCGTGAATTGCGGAGCAGCGCCAGCTACTCGAAAAGCTAACGAGAAGTACAACAAAACAAATTGGGATCGAAAGTGACTTCCGTTTCATCATAGCTACTCCTTTCACCAGGACCGCCCGCGACTAAACATCGAGAGGATTTTCATCAGTCAGATATGCCAACAACTCCTGTTTCTTCTCACGATCGTCCAGCCACGCTCTTATTCTTTTTATTTCTGCATAATCGTCGGCGCCAAACCGGTTGATGTAAATTCGCTCAAGGCGTTTCTTCCGATCTTCCTTCAATGCCTCGCCTTGCCAGAATTCAGTCAGGATAGAATTGAGATCGTCATGAAGGTTCCGTTTCTTTAATACCTCCCATTCATTTCTGTCCAACCAGATTCCTTTGCAACCGTGACAATGATCTAACGTAAACCCGACTCCCCGTCCCACCGAGTACTTAACCATCCGCCAACCACATTCGGGACAATCGAGGTGTTCCTGAGTCTGCGGAACATGTAGTTCGCCGGTTTGGCCTTTCAGCTCCGGCAGGTTCTGTCCATGCAATTCCAGCCACTCCCAATAAGCAGCGCCCTGTATCCAGTTACCGCGACAAATGGGGCAGCTCAACGAGGCGAGATTCGACTCCAGATCTTTGGGACTTAATTCACTCGTCTTGCAAACGGGACACTTCACAATTCACCTCAAAACCAAAAATGCTTAGTCGGGATAAAACGGCACCAAGTGGGACGCGACACAGAAGAAGACTGAGATAGTTGCCCTGAAATTTACGAAACAGGGCGCGGGCTGCCAGCAATATCAGACACGGAAGTATATCTTAAAGCACCGTTCGATTTTCCCTTTTTCGTTCGGTGTACACCGGTTCCAGGCTTCGCGTAGTTTGTTCCGTCACGCTCAGCGGCGGCTCACTTAGAGCCTTTCGATCAGACGCATTTAGTTCGGAGGACAGTTTCCCAGTTTGGATACTCGCCGGTAACACCTTTGATTTTGGTACATCTCGGCGATCGCTAATTATCAGCGCTACACCGTTCCAAACAATAGACCTATACCAAGCATCCCGATTAAAACTCCAAGATCCGCCACCAGCTGCTCGCCCACAACCTTCTTTCCGAAGATGACGACCAACACTCCGAGTACCAGCATGAAGAAAGCGTACAAGAGAGGGTTTTGCCATTTCGTCCGGCGGTCCCTAACATACCTATGGAGTGGTCGGCTGACTCACGCCCAGGTTGTCCGGTGGCCAACGACTGCGAGACTGTCTCAAGACTCAGCCCACAAGAGCGGCAGAACTTTTGTCTCTCTGAATTTTCTTTTCGTAGATTCAACTTTGAAGTGCAACAGAATATGCGCTGTTGCTTCGCCCCAGCGGGGCGACATGTTTATAGCTACGAGAACCCTGCACAAGACCTCGCTCCGTCAGGAGCGAAACCCGGCAGCGGAAGCTGCGCCGTA
>JBHENH010000007.1:38798-53479 GCA_046262135.1 Pyrinomonadaceae bacterium | reverse complement strand
GCTCGATCCTGTACCTGCCGTATCGAGGAACCGCGCATGAGAAGTCTTTAGTCGCACCGCACGAGTGCGCATACCAAGCGCGAGGCCGACCAGCTCATCAACTGTTTCGCCTTTAATGGTGAGGGCAACCAAGCCCGCCGCAATTTGTGCGTCTGTAGCATCCGCGTCGAGCAAATGCTCTAAGAATTGGGAGGCCTCGACGCGTGTAAGGTTTTCACGGTGTACCAAACGTGCAACAAAGCGGCGTAGGCTTCCATCACTCGACGGTCCATTCTGCCTGCTCACCGGAGACGGAGGCCGTGCGGCTTCTGTATTTTGCGACGTCTTACTCATATAGCCAGAAAGTTTGCGAGCAGCTTTTTTCCTTGCGGCGTCAGAATTGACTCGGGATGAAACTGCACTCCTTCGATCTTCAGCTGGCGATGACGTAAACCCATGATCACACCGTCGCTGGTTTCAGCCGACACCTCGAGGCAAGACGGCAGGCTCTCACGCTCGACGACTAGCGAATGATAACGTCCGGCGCTGAACGGGGACTGCAAACCATTAAAGATCGACCTCCCGTCATGAGTAATCTCCGAGCCTTTACCATGTACTACGGTCGCAGCTCTCACCACGCGCGCGCCAAATGTCGCGCCAATCGCCTGATGGCCCAGACAAACACCAAGCATGGGAAGGCGGTGTCCGAAATGGCTTATAAGTTCGAGAGAAATCCCTGCATCCTCGGGTCGTCCCGGTCCTGGCGAGATCAGAATGCGGCTCGGTAGATTTGCCTCGATCTCAGTAAGTGATATCGCGTCATTGCGTCGCACCTGTACTTGCTCACCGAGTTCCCCTAAATACTGCACGAGGTTGTAAGTAAATGAATCGTAATTATCGATGACCAGAATCATCTTATTCGCACCGGTCCTCAGTTCGTATTGGCAGCAGATTTAGGGTGATCGCGGATCGGTGTAAGACCAGGATTTAAACAGCATGCCAACGTTTCAGATTCGCGTATTTCCCCGTTTATCCGCGGCTAGCAATTAGCCTCAGCTATCTCAATCGCACGCAACAACGCCTTCGCCTTATGCACCGTCTCATCATATTCATGTTCAGGCACCGAATCAGCGACGACGCCCGCGCCAGCTTGCACCGAGGCTTGTCCGTTAGTCACAACGATCGTTCGAATTGCGATACAGGAATCAAGATTGTCCGCGTAATCCGCATAAAGTACGGCGCCCGCATAAATCCCACGGACCGAGGGTTCTAGTTGGCCAATAACCTCCATCGCCTTGACTTTGGGTGCACCGGTAACAGTTCCTGCGGGAAAGCACGCCGCGAGCGCGTCGAAGCGATCGCAGTCGTCCCTGAGACGGGCGCTCAAACTGGAAACCAAATGCTGCACTTTTGAATAACGCTCAACGGACATTAAGTCTTCCACTTTAACTGAACCGAATTGAGCTACCCTGCCCAGGTCGTTTCTTCCGAGATCCACCAGCATCATGTGCTCGGCGACTTCCTTTTCATCGGTAAGCATTTCTTCCGCCAGCATCGCGTCTTCTGCCTCACTCGTTCCGCGGCGACGCGTGCCGGCTATGGGCCGGTAATCAAGATGATCGGCGCGGCAGCGAACCAGCATCTCGGGAGATGCGCCGATAATTGCGTCCTCCCCCAGTTTCAAATAGAACATATAGGGTGATGGATTGCTTCCGCGAAGCGCGCGATAGATTGAAACAGCGTCGGCGGTAACGTTAGTTGTGAACTGTTGCGAAAGAACTACTTGATAACAATCGCCCGCGAGGATCCGCTCCTTTACGGATCGCACCGCGCTCTCAAAGTCCTGCCTCAACCAATTTGAGTGAACTGGTGTCTTCTCCATTCGTCGCGACGGTGCCGTAATGGGTGAACACACCGGAACGACGGGTGGCGCGGCCTCCACCAATCTCTTGAGGCGCTCGGTTTCGGTAACTGCATCGGCGTAGAGCTGCTCAAGACGCTTAGGGTTCGACCCTGCTTCTTCAGTAAAGACGACAGCGACGACTTGTATCTGCTGCCGTACACGATCGAACACGGCCAGGTTGCGATAGAACATCAGCACGGCGTCATCTGAATCGGGCGCATCAGCATGCGCTGATGCGGTAGCCTCGTGTCCGGAGACTGCCGGTTCAAACCATTCGGTCGCTCGATAGCCCAGGTACCCGACTGCACCGCCCGCGAACGGGCCAAGGTCGTCGCGGATCGCTAGCCGGTGTTCACGAAAATGCTGCTGAAGAAATTCACTCGCGCGTTCGGAGCGGGTCTCGAGCACCCCGTTTCGAGTTATTGAGGTTTGATCGCCGCGACCGCGAACAATCATGTATGGCTCGGCGCCGATGAAAGAGTATTTCGCAACTCCCTCACTTCCCTCTACCGATTCCAAAAGGAAAGCGTAATCCGATTGACCTGCGACACCCAGGAAAGCCTCGACTGGACTGCACGATTCGTGGGCCAGAGTTCTGGTTACGGCTACAACATTCCCGCGCTGTGCATCGCGTTCAAATTCTTCGAATGATGCCGGTTTAAGTTGAGCGTCCACGTAAGTCCCTGGCAAATCGTCACCGCGAGTGGTGACCGGTTAGGCTTCCGGTAGTATTTCTTTCACTTCCTCAGTATGTTTGCGAGCTTTTGTAACGTTTTTCTCATTCGAACCTCACCTTACCAGGCTTTGAGATAGTCATGCAGTGAGTCATACATCGAGTCAAATGAATCAGCACAATACAATACCGGCTGATAGTGCGTCGGGTCATAGTCCTCAGACGACGCGGCATCAAGATCCAGCGGGCGAAGTTCGGATTTATGCATTGCCGCCAACTCCCCGGCCGAAGACAATAATCCCGTACCGTAGGCTTTCACACTTCCATCTTCGCGCAGCACTCCAAATTCAATCGTAAACCAGTAGACACGCGAAAGCCGGTTCAGTGCTTCACCTGACGTTGTGCGTTTAACGGCCTTGCCGAACAGGCGATTTAGTTCCGCTAATTTCTTGCTGGCCAGCGTAACCGCATGGCCTATGATCTCATGGACCACATCCGGCTCGGGCGTGTAGAGCGGAGTCGAGTGGTGTCGAATATATTGAGTGCAAAGAAAAGTCCCGGAAGCCAGCGACTCAAGAAAAACGCGCGGTTCCACCAGACCTGCGACCGGCTCGAGGCAGAAGCCACTGATCGCTTGTACCTTTGCGTTGATTTCCCGCAACTGCGGAATACGGTCAGGTTCGAAATCCAGACGTTGCACGCAAGCCAAATATTCAGCGCAGGCGTGTGCTTCCTGGGCCGGCTTCAGCGCCTCCCAAACCATTCGCCAAACGTCATGTTCCTCTTTCGTGTAAGGTGCATCGGGAATAACCTGTCCCGCTTTATACTGCAGAGCGATCTCAGCTATCTGATTTCGTCGCATCCGGTAGTTCTGATCACGAAAGCCAGGATGGTCGGGATCCAGTTGGGCGATCCGATTTCGGTCTGCGACATTCTCAACGGCATCAGCCGTAACCGGCCGCATGTCGGCGTGGTCCGCCAGCAATGTATGCTTATGTTCGGGCATTTTTTACAACCTCGCTCGAGGCTCCTGGTTCGCGCATAAACAAAACCGGCCACGCTCCATTTTGAAGAGTGGCCGGTTAAAAATCCTGTTCTCGTATCG
Organism: Pyrinomonadaceae bacterium; assembly: GCA_046262135.1. Taxonomy (GTDB): domain Bacteria; phylum Acidobacteriota; class Blastocatellia; order Pyrinomonadales; family Pyrinomonadaceae; genus PSRF01. Next base: position 49,819 of record JBHENH010000007.1, on the reverse strand, counting down.
CTTACATCATCAGACCGAACAGCTATTCCCCTGCCTCTCCTGCGCAGAGCGCCAGTAGTAATAATAGGCAACGTAAGACGTGTTTGAGTTGTAAGTAGGATGATTCATGTGCTTAGCGAAATCTTTGTAGCAGGTGAACGGTAGCTTGCTTACTTCGCGGTTGTCAATATTAAGTGGCAATTCTCCGCACTGGCCGCCGAGTTTAGAGTACAGGCGTAGTCCGCAGTTTACCCGCCGGAAAGCGGAAGCTTTGTACCTAAACTGCTTGAACGGCATCCAAAAACACTAAATATCGCCCGGCACTTTCTTTGCTGCAAAGCTGTCGCGACAAGAATTGACTCATATCGCCTGTTTCGCCGATATGTAAGCAGACATTATCCTGCGACTCTTGTACCGTATAGCTACATAAATACGCATTCCGATAGGACGGTCTTCTGTCTTTAGTATTCGAGGTTTCAGATTATGAATAAACCTGCCCGAAAAAAGGTTTCCGCCGATAAAAACGAGCAAAGCCGATCCGTATGGATGGACACAGCCCAAGTGCCGCTCGAGCCGCCACTAACCGAAAGAGTGACCGCCGATGTTTGCATTGTCGGAGCTGGAATTGCCGGAATGTCGACTGCTTACCTCCTTGCGCGTGAAGGTAAAAGAGTTGTTATCCTGGATGACGGACCAATCGGCGGCGGTATGACTCAACGAACTACCGCCCACCTGGTCAATGCTTTAGATGATCGTTATTTTGAACTGGAGCGTCTCCATGGTGAAGAGGGCTCCCGGCTCGCTGCAGAAAGTCATACGGCCGCCATCAACGCAATTGAAGCAATAGTTAAACAGGAGTCGATCAAGTGTGAATTTAAGCGACTTGACGGTTACTTATTCGTTCCACCTCGTGACTCCAAAAAGATCCTCGATGACGAATTGGAAGCTGTCCATCGAGCGGGCCTGACAGATGTCGAAAAGGTTGAACGCGTTCCGTGGGATTCCTATGACACGGGCGCGGCATTGCGTTTTCCGCAGCAGGCTCAGTTTCATCCGCTCAAATACCTTGCCGGCCTGGCAAAAGCTATCAAGGAAAAAGGTGGAAGGATCTATAACGAGACACACGCAAATGAAATCGAAGGCGGTAAGACCGCGCGTGTGGAAACAACCGGACACGGCGTCGTGACGGCAGACGCTGTAGTGGTTGCGACGAATACTCCGGTAAATGACCTAATCGCTATTCATACCAAGCAAGCTCCCTATCAAACTTACGTGATCGGGGCCAGGGTCCCGAAAGGGTCAATTCCAAGCGGGCTTTACTGGGACACACCCGATCCGTATCACTACATTCGACTCGAAAGTGTGGGCCGCGGCGCCTCCGCATATGACGTGCTGATTGTTGGCGGCGAAGATCACAAGACAGGCCAGCAAGACGATGCTAATAAACGTTTCAGTGCACTCGAGCGTTGGACCACACGCCGTTTCCCGATGGTTGAAAGTATCGAGTATCGATGGTCCGGTGAAGTGATGGAACCCATCGACGGACTGGCCTACATCGGCCGTAATCCAATGGATAAAGACAATGTATTCATTGCTACCGGTGACTCCGGCAACGGTATGACGCATGGAACTATTGCCGGCTTGTTGTTGACCGATTTGATCCTGCAGCGGAAAAATCCATGGGCGTCACTGTACGAACCATCCCGTATCACGTTGAAGGCGTTTCCGGAATTTGCCAAAGAAAACCTGAACGTTGCGAAGCAATATACAGATCTTGTGGTTGCCGGCGATGTTGAATCCGTGGATGACATTCAACCCGGTTTTGGCGCGATCATTTCAAGGGGCCTGAGCAAGGTGGCGGTTTATCGAGACCCCGGTGGAGTAACTCACGAGATGTCGGCCGTCTGTAAGCACCTCGGGTGCATAGTCAATTGGAACACGTTGGAAAATACCTGGGATTGTCCCTGCCACGGTTCGCGCTATGACGCGATGGGCCAGGTCTTCCAGGGGCCGGCCAATAGTAGTCTGGAGCCGGTGGAACCGGAAAAAGATAGCGAATAGAAACAGGAAACAAGAGGCCAGAGGTCAGGGGTGAGAGGTCAGAGGTCAGCGGTCAGGGGTCAGGGGTGAGATCATAAGCCAGAGTTGCTGTTTGCTTTTTGCTGTTCGCTGTTACTGTTTGCTGTTTCGCCGTTCGCTATTACATAACCCAGGAAAGTGAGACCGCTAATGTCAGACAAAGATCGCCAGAAGAAAGACGGTGAGAATAAGGACAAGAAGAACAAAAGAATGCGAGAAAGTGTCGCTGGACGGCAGCAAGTCAAGCCAACTGAGCGACAACGCCAGAAGCATGAAGCCAAGATGACGAACAGCATACCTGAGGGCGAGGCAAGACAGAAAAAGAAAAGCTAGAGTTGGGCCGTGCAATGGAAGCTGTGGATCACTAAAGCTCACCGGTGCGGAAGTATGCAGCCGCCCGGGCTACAAGCCGAATCACCGAACGGTTTGTGTTTGATTTCAAACGCCTGGCCCAGGTGGTTTCCGTTATGTCGAATCCACCGATATTTATCTCCGCAAGTTCGAAGCCTGCATCTATATAGTTTCGCGCCAGGGTTGTGGCCAAATAGTCGAGCGACAAACTCGGCATTTGCAGGCGCTCCATTTCTGCTCGATCCCGTTCAGGATCGAACCCTACAACGACTGTCATTAAGGCTGCAGCCGCACACATCCGGCGCAGGTTCCTTAAAACTGCGCTATCTCCCACTACCACTGCACGCAACAAGCTGCCCCAGGGAAAATTAACGTGAACTTCAGTTGCGATGTGGTCTAACTCGCGAGGAATGGCTTCAACGGCGGCTTGGATGAACAGCAGGTTCGGAGCACCACCTTTCGATGGTCTTCGATGGATTTTTTCTGAAAGCTTTTGAAGCGGCTTCCGGTTGGCGTCGATGCCAATAAAAAACTTATCAGGCTCGGCGCGCGCGGAGTTGTAGGCAAATAGACCGTCGCCGGTCCCTACATCAACGGCGATTCTATTGCGATAGGGGAGGATCAGCTCTCGGAAAGTTGCCCTATCTATCTATCAAAGCGTTCGGCCGCGAATGAGAGTTAGCATGGAATTACTCCTTATCTATGTCAGATCTCCGACTCAGATCTTCAATCTCAGATCTCAGATTTCAAATCACTACTGTCCCAACGTTTGCTAGTTCATTTGCCTGTAGGCCATTGACATTTCTAAAGTTAAGTCCGATGGGAGTAAAAACGATTTGAATTCAAAATCAGCAAAGCCAATGCTTCCGCATTACTTGCGGAAGGAGCTGGCTAATGAACAGCGGCAAATCTATCTTCTCTCAACTAACGGACTATCTTCCTTTGACCCAGTTTCAGCAATGCGTGGCTCGCTATCGTGGCGACTACAAACTCAAGAGCTTCTCCTGCTGGGACCAGTTTCTCTGCATGGCCTTTGCCCAACTAACCTACCGCGAGAGCTTACGCGATATCGAAGCTTGCCTGCGTGCCAATCAAACCAAGCTTTATCACATGGGCATTCGGGGCCGCGTTTCGCGCAACACGTTGGCCAACGCCAATTCGGTACGATTGGCGCGTCTACGCCAATCCCGTTCCGCGTACTGGTTACCCCGACAAACTGCGGCGCATTCGTTACTTCGATCCCCAGCAGCAAAGACGCCTGATCTTTTTGACCAACAACTTTACCCTGTCGCCACTGACGGTCGCGCAACTTTATCGCAGTCGCTGGCAAGTGGAATTGTTCTTCAAATGGATCAAACAACACCTGCGCATCAAAAAGTTTTACGGCACGTCAGCCAACGCGCTGAAAACCCAAATCTGAATCGCCATCTCGATTTATGTGCTGGTGGCGATTGTCAAAAAGCAACTAAAGCTCGAAGGCAGCCTCTACAGAATTCTACAGATCTTAAGTGTTACCCTTTTCGAGAAAACCCGATTTTGGAGGCTCTTTCATTATCAAATTGCGAAATGGAGTTAACTACTCCTTGCAAACAATTGATCCTGTGCCATTAACGTTGGGACAGTAGTGATTTCAAATCTCAAATCTGAGATGAAATCCAATACGTGAGGGCTTATGCTGCCGCCATATCTGCTTCGCTAATATCAAAGTTGGCCGAAACTTTCTGCACGTCCTCGTGATCTTCAAGGGCTTCCATCAGTTTGAGCATCTGCTTAGCTTCCGTCCCCTCCAACCTTTTATACTCCTTGGGGACCATCTCAACCTCAGCCACCTGCGGTTCCACCCCTGACTTCTTAACCGCATCCAAGACACCGTCGAACTCATTAGGCGCGGTTATGATTTCGAAGTTATCTTCGTCGACTCGCAGATCTTCGGCTCCGGCGTCGGTAACGATTTCAAACAGTTCGTCCTCTGACTTCGCTGCTTTAGGAACGACGATATAACCCTTTTTCTCAAACATCCAGGCGACTGCGCCGGCAGCTGCCAGGTTACCGCCATTTTTAGAAAAAATATGTCGTATCTCTGCGACGGTACGGTTGCGGTTGTCCGTCATTGATTCGATTAGCAGCGCCACGCCGCCTGGCCCGTAACCCTCATACGTTATTTCTTCATAGTTGACGCCTTCCTCTTCTCCAGTGCCGCGTCGGATCGCCCTTTCGATCGTATCATTAGGCATATTACCGGCCTTGGCATCGAGCACGGCCTTTCGCAGCCGAGCATTTCCTTCCGGATCACCGCCGCCGGAGCGAGCGGCCACAGTTATTTCCTTAATGAACTTCGTAAACAGTTTGCCGCGCTTGGCATCGAGCGCGCCTTTCTTGTGTTTAATACTGTGCCACTTAGAGTGTCCGGACATTAGCTTCGGGTCCTTTGGAATCGGCGCTGTAGAGTCTGCAGGCTCGGGAATATATCACAAGAAATGGCTGCGGATTAAAGGGCACCCCAGTCGGTGATATCCCAACCGCACGCAAGACGAAATAGAACCGCAGGGCTGCCAGTAGCCGCCCAAGTTTCCCTGCTTTTCCGAAAATTCGATCACCAGAAACGCCCACACGCTGTCATCACAAATCAGGCGAAGAACATGAGCGGCCACCCCCGCAATAGAGTTCCTGCGATCGCGGCCTGGAATAACCAGAGAATAATAAATGCGACGATCGGCGATATATCGAATGTCCCAATAGTCGGCACCAGCCGGCGCAACGGTCCGAGTAGGGGTTCGGTGGCATTCGCGAGAAAACGCATCACCCGATTTGAATGGCTGATCATTCCCCAGGAAAAGATTATGCGGATAAAGATCAGCAAAATGTAAAAACTGATCAGCCCATACAGCAAGTAACCTATTATCGGAATAACTGCATGCTCGCGAAGACTCGTGAAAATCCCAGCAAGCGTGTTAGCTATGCTTACCACAAGTTGCAACGCGAACCAGCCCAACAAAATTGCCACCAGGATCGTAACGAGCGGCGCATACTTTGGATCCACGCCAACACCCATGAGTGCCCGCCGAACAGGTCCAATGAAACGATCTGTCAGTCGACGAATTGTCAACGAACTCCAACCAAAAGGGTTTAAATCAGCCTGATCGGCAATCAAGCGAAGCAGAGTAAGAAGGATGACGACAACTATGGCCGCAATAATTGCGGAACTAATGAACCAGTAAAGACGGCTGAGAATTATCATAGTGTTTCCGAAAATTCCGGCGCACCGCGTTTGCGCTCTCCGAATAAGGCGGTGCCCACACGGACCATGGTGGCGCCTTCTTCAATCGCCACCTCAAAGTCGTGACTCATGCCCATCGAGAGCTCGCCGGCGCTCGCCCCAAAGCTGCCTTGTTGCTGCAGCTGATCGCGTAACTCGCGCAAAGTCTTGAAAAACGGGCGTGCGCACGACGGATCTTCAAAGTAAGGTGGCAGAGTCATCAATCCAATCAACTGAAGTCGCTTACATCGCGCTGTCACGTCAAGTAATTGGGGCAACTCGCGCGGATCTATCCCGGTTTTACTTTGTTCGGCCCCTAGATCGATCTGAATGCATACCGGTAGCTGTTCTCTTCCCTCGTCCTCGCACAAGCGATCCAAACGTTCGGCCAGTGAAACGGAATCAAGCGAATGAATCACGTCGAAGAGGCCGACGGCCCGCCGCGCTTTGTTTGCCTGTAAGTGACCGACAAGATGCCAACGCGCGGCCCGTCTTCCCACTTCCACGATCTTTTGTTCGGCTTCCTGTATTCGATTCTCGCCCAGGTCAGTCAAGCCTAAACTAATCGCCGTCTTCAAGGTTTGTGGGGGATGCGTCTTGCTGATGGCGATCAGGTTTATCTCCGATGGGACGCGACCACAACTTCGGGCTGCCGCCTCGATCCGATTGCGCACGTTACCGAGCCTACCGGCGAAGGTTTCTACCTCAAATGGCTCTTCGATCATGTTTGAGAACCGCTTTGAAACAAAGTGCGAACACAGCACATTGACCTCTTAGGAGTCTTACATTACCAGATCAGATCGCGTGCTGCATCCGCTGATTCGATCACGCAACTGGTCGTAGCCATCCGTCGCCACAGTAACTCTCGCCGCGTGGCAGCCGATGCAAAACGCGCCAACCTAATGAGAAGTAGGGTTTCTTGACACCTATTCACCCCATTCGCATAATGCATTCACCGCATGCGGATGTGGCGGAACTGGCAGACGCGCAGGTCTCAGAAGCCTGTGATGGCGACATCGTGGAGGTTCAAGTCCTCTCATCCGCACCAGTTTTTGTCTTAATCAAAGCGAGTCCCAAATTCGGGAGTCGCTTTTTTTCGTTAATTTGGAACTACCCGCGCTTTGAAGCGTATTGAGAAAGTTGCCACATGATTGTGGAGCACGGTGTTTTGCATTTAGAGAACTTAGATCTGAGCACGTTCAAAAGGGGTCAAATGAGCGCTGAACGAGTTGCCGCAATCGAACCCGACTCTCAGGGGTCAAGTATGACGGTCGGGCCGACCCAGTTAAGGATAGCTGGTATGCCGGAGCGAAGTCCTGTGCGTAGCCTGCTTGAGCTCGCCCACGCTTTAGCGCGAGAAGCCGAAACCCTTGCCCGGGATCAGGAGTTTACTGAGCGGTTCAATCAGTTGGAGACGCTCGATGTATCTCAGGGAGTTGACTTCTATCGCGAGGTTGAGCGCTTTGAGACGAGCCTGATCAAGCTGGCGCTCGAACAAACTGGAGGGCATCAAGCCAGGGCGGCGCAGCTATTACGTATCAAGGCCACGACTCTCAACTCTAAAATCAAGCTTTACGGTATCGAATATTAAGTTTCTAAAGGCGCCCGCATTCTCCGGTTAGTTCACCGCCTGCGAAGCGTCGTCCGGTTGTGCTTCACGCCCATCGGAAACTGTTAATCCCTGCTCATCGAAAAGATTCGAGTTAACCAGCGTCTGCACCCAGTACTCGCCCGCCGCCGGAAAAGTAACATTCACAAAAAAGCTAATGTTGTCAGCGAAGCCGCCGGGGGTGATTTGGAAGCTGGTCGGTTGCGAGACGACTATAGGATGCTGGCGATCCGGTGACAGAATCCGAACCTCAGATAGATGCGTGCCTTCTCCGCGCCAGTGATTGACCACCGCAAACTTGATGAGCGAAACGGGTAACTGTTGCACCATGATATTTTGAAATACTCCCATGAACGAGAGCTTGTTACCTGCTTCGAGACGAACGTCGTCGCAGAAAAGCGTGAAGAGCAGCTCGAGTTTTTCGTCTTTGTTTTTTTCGTCCAGCATACGATCTCCAATTCCTCCGACACACTATCGTCACTAAATTCTGCCACCGTCAATCAGCCGAAAGTATAAACCAGACAGAAGCTCAATTCTGCTAATTTAGCATCTTTTTAAAGGCTTCTTCGTCAATGATAGTCACTGCCAAAGCAGTTGCTTTATCCAACTTGGATCCTGCTTGTTCGCCGGCAATGACGTATGCGGTTTTTTTGCTCACCGATGATGTCACGCGACCGCCGCGACTCTCGATCTCTGCTTTCGCCTCATCGCGCGTAAACGCGGCCAGCGTTCCCGTTAATACAAATTGCTGCCCGGCAAACTTTTGATCCACGGCCACGGCAGACTTTTCCGTTTTTGTCCGCACCCCGGCGGCCTCCAACCGTTTACACAACTCTATGTTGCCTTCGTCCTCAAACCAATCTCGTACACTCTGCGCTACGGTGAGCCCGATTTCCGGAACATCGTCTAATTCCTGGACCGACGCTTTACTTAACGCGTCTAAGGATCCAAAGTGCCGCGCAAGCGTTGTCGCCGTTCGGTCTCCTACGTGGCGCAGGCCCAGCGCATAAATTAAGTTTGAGAGGTCCCTTTTCTTGCTTGCCTCGATCTGCACCAATAGATTTGAAGCGGATTTCGTAGCCATACGTTCAAAGCTGGCAATATCTTCCAAAGTCAGTTTGTAAAGTTCTCCGGCGTCGCGGACCCTGCCGCTTTCGACCAACTGGTGCACGAGCGATTCACCCAGTCCTTCAATGCGCATGGCGCGGCGCGAAGCGAAATGCAACAGCCGGCCTTCGAGCTGGGCGGGGCAATCCGCAGCTTCGCATCGAGAAACAACTTCGCCTTCGGGTCGCGAGATTTCGCCACCACACACCGGGCACTTCTTCGGCATCCGAAAAGATTTTTCTACTCCCGTGCGTTTCGACTCGATTACTTTCAGCACTTTGGGGATTACATCCCCACCCTTTTCAATCAGCACCCAGTCGCCAATCCGAACTCCCAATCGCTTGACCTCATCCGGATTGTGCAAAGTAGCCCGTGAGACCGTTGTTCCTGCCAGAAGTACCGGCTCGAGTATGGCCACCGGTGTTAATGCGCCGGTTCTACCCACTTGAACACGGATATCATTCACCTTCGTCGTAGCCTGTCTCGCGGCATATTTGTAAGCGCTGGCCCAGCGCGGTGCTTTATTAGTGCTTCCAAAGTCATCCTGAAGAGCGGTCGAGTTTACCTTTACGACCAGCCCGTCAATTTCGTAATCCAAATCGTCTCGCTGCGCTTCCATCTGGTTAGCAAATTCGATTACTTCTTCAATCGAGCCACACAACCGGCGGTAAGGGTTCACGCGCAGGCCGGCGTGCTCGAGCCATTCAAGTGCTTCCCAGTGCGTCGCAAACGGTTTTCGATCGCCGGCAATCAAATCGTAAGCAAATATGTCGAGCTTCCGGCGCGCCACGATTTTGGGATCGAGTTGTCTGATGGTCCCGGCGGCAGCATTACGCGGGTTCGCGAAGCGTGGCTCATCCCGCTCTTCCCGCCCAGCGTTGATCCGTTCGAATACCTTTCGGGGTATGAAGGCTTCCCCCCGCACTTCGACGTCGGTCCCTACAGCCTTTCCCCAGGAGCGAAGTTTTAAGGGAATCGAGCGGATAGTACGCGCGTTTTGAGTGACGTCTTCGCCAATCCGGCCATCGCCGCGCGTAACACCGCGTACCAGAATCTGATTTTCGTAATGAAGGGAGATTGAAAGCCCATCGATTTTTAGTTCCGCGACATAGTCGACCGGGCGCCCATCAGCCAATCGCTGACAACGCTGGTCAAAAGCCCGCAGCTCATCGATGTTGTAACTATTATCAAGCGAGAGCATCGGACGACGATGGACCACTTCGGAAAAACCTTCGGCCGGTCTGCCGCCAACGCGCTGGGTAGGACTATCAGGTGTTATTGCATCCGGGTATTTCTGTTCAAACTCTTGAAGTCTGGCTAAAAGGTGATCGTATTCTGCGTCAGATATCTCCGGGTTATCGAGCACATAATAGAGTTCTTCGTGACGCCGAATCTCCTCCCGTAATTTCTCGATTTCCTTTGCAATTGATGTAGCCCTCGCCAACGACTGCCACCCCCTCGTGTCTTTCCCGTCGTCCGGGAAAAAATGCGCGTCTCTGTTCAACCCGCCAACAACGGACTTTGCAGTAGTTCAACCCCGCGATATGACCGCTTTACTCTCGCGGCTTTCGCTAACCTTTGTTACGCCGCTTGTCTTCGACTTGATTTCACCGAGCTTGTTGATAATCCGGCCTATGAATTTAATACTTTGAAGGAAATCGTCGAGACGAATATTTTCATCCGGTCCATGCGGATTGGAACCAGCGTAACTTATGCCGAACGAGGCAACCGGTGTCGGCGGCGACGAAGCTCCACAAACTGCCCCCACCGGTCCGCTCGAAGGATCCATCGGGTAAACAAGCGGTGGAACGCCGTAAACTTCGGCGGCTGATCCGATCACTGCCCGCGCCACAGCGGAACGAGCAGATGATTTTGCGAGCGGCGCATTCCCGAGTTCGATAATCTCGATGTCTTTAAAGCCACGCACGTCAAGGTGTTCGCGAAGCAATTTCAAAACAAGGCCAGGCGTCAGATCAGGGACCAGGCGAAAGTCCAAACGCGCCATCGCCACGCTGGGTAGGACAGTTTTTATTCCCGCCTCTGTGTGCCCAGTTTGAATCCCGCAAATGGTACAAGTGGGCCCGAATATATGTTCCTTAACCAGCGCGGCGCCCTTCATCGAACGTATCCAGCCCGCGATGCGAAACTCCCGCTTCAAGCCGGCTTCATCAAGTTCGATCGCCCTCAGTGCTTCCACGTCCTCTTCACTTATTGGCGCGATGTTGGACGAAAAACCATCAATGGTTATAACGCCCTTCGGCGACGTGATGGTCGCCAGCGCCTGGACCAGTCGCCAGGCCGGGTTAGGGACTATTGCGCCCCACTTTGAATGCAAATCTGATCGGGCACCATGTGCCCGCAATTCAAGGAACTGTATTCCTTTAAAGCCAAGACTGATGACCGGCCGCTCCTTGGGGTCTTTATATCCCTCATCCCAGATGCAACCCTGCGCTTCCAGCATCTCAGAATTTTCCGTAGCAAACCGGTAGAGGCTGGGACTTCCCAGGCCATCTTCGCCCTCCACCAGAAAACGCAAGGAGACCGGCAGCTTGCCGAACGTCTTCTGATAGGCCTCCACGGCCGCCAGTCGTGCAGCCAGATCACCTTTGCTGTTAGCGGCTCCACGAGCATAGAGTTTGC
>JBHENH010000007.1:27571-38788 GCA_046262135.1 Pyrinomonadaceae bacterium | reverse complement strand
TGGACCATAGGACCACTCACTCAAATGTCCAACCGGCTGTACATCGTAGTGTCCATAGAGGACGTAGCTTTGCGTGCCACCGCCACACTCGCCGTAGATGATGGGATAACCATTCCCGACACGAACGGAGCGCGTCCCGATTCCCACTCGCTGCATCATTTGTTCGACAGTCTCAGCCATCGCGCGCATGCCTGTGCCTCTTGCGGCGACTGAGGGCATTCGACACAGCGCTTGCAGGCGCTCGGCAAAGCTGCGCGCGTGGCGGTCAACATATCGATCGAAGCGGGCGAACGTCATAGTTTGAGGCGGCGCTGAAATCCTTGATGGAAAGTCAGCTTGAGCGGACACTTGTCCCACCCCGTCTCGGCGTGGCACAAGAGATACGCATCTAAAATGTTGTCTTGCCGCTTAATGCGCTCGGGTCGTAAAGCAGGTAGCGTGGTCGGGTTACTGAACGTTCAAATCCAGCGCATATCATCCCGGTGCCAAATGCATTCCGAAACTCGCTTCGCACACGCAACTGTTCCTGTTTTGCTGCGCCCGGATCTTCTTTAGATAATCTGGTCCAGTCAGGTGGAATTTCAATCGTGACGGCGGGTGTGACTGCCACCTGATTGTCGGCGCCCTTCGCGAGATTCACGACGCGATTTGATTGAAGCACCCAGTGGGCAAACAATCGATCGCTATCGATTCCCGGCTGCAGTTTAGCGATTTCTTCATGCTCAAGAGTCGAGCGGGGAATATTGGCCGGGTAATCAGTCCCGTAAAAGTTCTCGGCATAGGTAGTAACTATTACACCCAGCCGGTTTAAATTGAAGTGCGCGTTACGCGCCTGCATAGGATCCCACGTCCATTTAATAAAACTTCTGCCTTCCCGCATTGCACGTTCGCGTTGACTCCACTTAAGCCGGGCGCCCACACCTTTGTTTTGGTAATTCGGATCAACGGCCATCATGTGTGAGTAGCCAAAAATCTCAGTCTCCGAGCGAACACCGGCGAGGTGATGTACAAACCCCACCAGCAAATCGTCAAGGAAGGCGCCGAGCGTCCAACCACCGGCCTGTCGGGAAACAATCAGATGACGGCGGGGAGAGATTTCAAGGTCGGGAAGTTTAAAAACTTCTCGTTGCAGCCTGACACAGCTATCAAATTCGTCGATGGTGCTGCATTCGCGGATTGCGATATCTTCCATCGTTCTCTGGCTAAACCTTGGGAGGGCCCGCGGGCAGCTCAATCAATGTTCGCAGGCCGCCGGATTCACGATTCTCAAGAGTTACTCCGCCTTTTAGCACCTCGAGTAAACGTCTTCCAATAATAATCCCGAGTTCATTGAGATCGGTCTTCCCGGCGCGAGGGGATTCCTCAGGGTCGAAGACTCGCGAAATGTCCCTGACCGGATCGCCCTCGTCATCAATTCTCACGCGCAGCGAAGGTCCATCACACAACTCCCCATATGCGGTCACGCATTGACCTTCCTTGCTTCTGCTTACAGCCCAGGCCAGAAAGGTGTAGAGAATCTGACGCAACCGTCCCTGATCAGAAACGATGGTGTTCATGCCCGGCGCGAGCTCATACTCAAGTCTGACCTCATTCTTTTGGGCGAGGCGATCCACGGCGGCACATGTTTCACGCAAGGTGTCATTAAAGGAGAATTCCTGCAGAAACAATTCGGCGGGCCCCGCTTCTAACCGGGACAAATCTACCAGCTGGTTGAGACTCGTAAGTAGTTGCATTCCCGAGGTCTGAATCTTCTGGCAGAACCGCATCTGCGTGTCGGTCAGTTTTTCGTGATCGAGCAGGATCTCGGTGAAGCCCAATATGGATGTCAAAGGAGTTCGCAGCTCATGTGACATTCTCGCCAAAAATAAGGAGCGGTAATGCGAGACATGCCGCAATTCTTTATTCGCTTCCTCCAATTCAACGGTGCGCTGCTGCAATTGTTCAATCAGATGCGCAACGCGTTTATCCTCACCTTCGGTCGCGGCGCCTTTTTTATTGTTCATTTGCGCATTACGCGGTGTTTTTCTCACCATAAGAATGATGGATCAGCAGGCCTTGGGCACACTCGCCAGGCCCGTGTCGATCTCGATAGTCCCGGGCTCAATTGTTTCGGTGGCCTCAATATAAGACTGCGTTGGCCGAGTGTCAAAAGCCATGCTTCTTTTTTAACTAAATCGTGCGTTATCATGCTGAAGCGCGTTACCCAGAGCCGCTTCAACACAAGATCGCATGAACGGAAAACTTAATGATCAACCTCTCGCGGAGCTGATTCGTGAAATTGCCTCCAAAGGGTTTTCCGGTACGTTGCGCCTCGAGCACGAGCGGGTCAAAACGGCCGTTTATTTTGAGGTGGGCGAAATCGTGTTTGCCGCTTCAAACGTACGCGCGTTACGGCTGCGCGAATATTTAAAGAAGAAAGCTCTTGTACCGGAAAAAGAGCTGGGCACTTTCGAAGACAACCGGTCTGACCTTTCCTTCGCAAGGGCACTGTCGTCAAAGGGCACGCTACGTGAGGAAGATGTCATGGCGCTGCTGGCCACGGTAGTAGCAGACACGTTGCGCGTGGCTTTGCTGTGGCAGGAAGGGACCTGGGAATTTAATGAACGTGCTCGTCTGGACGACCCGGCACACGTAACAGTTGACACGCCTAATCTGCTTAGAGAAGCCGCCCAAAGAATGGATGGAAATATCATTGCCACACGTTTTCGAAATCCTAACGAGATGATTACGCGCGCTGCGGACGTTGGCACGATTGACAATTGCCTGCCTGCAGAAAGTTTCATTCTGTCGCGTCTTGATGCGCCGATAAAACTGGAGGAGCTCGTCTCGGTAAGCGGGCTCCCCGAAGCTGAGGCGAATCGAATACTCTATGGTCTTGCCCTTTCCGGCCTTGTCACACGTGAGTACTGGCAAAATGCTTTTCGCACACAACAGGCTCCACCAAAGAAGGCAGAACCCGCGAAAACGAAAAAGCAGCGCGCTCAGTCTAAGGCGGCTGCGCCGGTTCCTCCTGCTGAAACTCAGAAGAGTGGTGATAATTGGAGCTCGGCCAAAGAGGAACCCACCGTCGAAGAAGCTGATCTCGAGGTTTTTCTTGAGCGGCTCAGCAAGGCGGTCACTTACTACGAAGTGTTAGGTCTGCCAACAAGTGCACACGTAAACGAAATCAAGTCCGGCTACTATGCGCTGGCGCGACGTTATCATCCTGACAGGTTTCATCTGAAGTCAGGCACGAACCTTCACGAACAAATCAGTTCTGCTTTTGCGCGCATAACGCAGGCTTACGAAACTCTCATGAATCCTAAAAGTCGCGGCGCCTACGATAAAGCACTGGAACGGGCGCTGGTAACTCCGTCAGGAGGCGCAGGAAAGCCAAAGCCTGCTCCCACGGCGAAACCCCCTGTCGAAACTCCAGTTCAAACAGAGTCGTCGGATCCGCGGGTTGCCCAGGCCGAAACCATTTTCAAAGAAGGGTTCAGCGCATTGGAGGCCGGTAAAACTGGCGCAGCCATTTCGCAGTTGGGCGTGGCCTGCAGGTTGGCCCCAAAAGAGGCCAAATACCGGGCCTATTACGGGAAGGCACTGGCTGCAAATGAGAAGGCTCGCCGCTTGGCCGAGACGGAATTTCAGGCAGCGATCAAACTTGAGCCCAACAACGCCACGTATCGCACAATGCTGGCTCAGCTATATTTCGACCTAAAATTTCATAAACGCGCGCAGTCGGAACTTGAGCGAGCACTCGCAGTCGATCCAAATAATAAAGCTGCCCGCACGCTGATGCTGAAGCTGGACCCGTCTCGCAAAGCAGGATAACCAAGTGTACTATCTATGACTTTCGTTAAGAGCCGGAATAATGTCTGCCATCTATATCGATAGTGAAAGGGATCGCACGGCCCATGAGGCCTACCTGCAGTTAGCCGCCGCGGCTGACCGGTTTGAGCAATATGTGCACCCGCACGCGGTTCGCATTGCGGCGATTGCCGACAAAATTGCCGAAGTGTTTCACATGGCGCACCAGGATAGAAATTCAATTCGTACTGCGGCCCATATGCATGATCTCGGTGAAGTCGCGATGGAGCGAGAATACATCCAGCGCGCCGGCCACTTAACCGATGAGGAACGATTGGATCTTGCAAGACACCCGGTGATCGGTGAACAGGAAGCAGCACGCGCAAGCGCAGATCGCGCAGTGCAGCTGTTGGTGCGCTGGCATCATGAGTGGTGGAATGGCTACGGCTATCCTGATGCGTTGCGACAACATGAGATTCCGCTGGCTGCCCGAATTCTGCGGGTCGCGGATTCTTATGCATCCCTCACCGACGCGCGGCCTTTTCGTGCCGCGATGTCTGAAGAGAAAGCGCGAGAACACATTGCGCAACGCGCGGCAATTGAATTTGATCCGGACGTGGTAACAGCCTTTCTATCTTTACGGGACCTGCCGGAGTTGAAATCATTTGCAAAGGCGGAAGAGACGGTACCCACCACCGACGATGATGGTGGCTGGGATTTCTTTGCTTCATTCATACGATGAGCATCGAACTGCCTTTCGCGCGTACCGGGGAACCTAAAATGGCCTATATCGCAGCGGCAACTTTTCCAAATGGTTGGCTAAACTTCGAATTGAGTGTCTTGCGGCGCTTGAAGTTTTCTTCCATTGCCCTGCCCTTCACCGGCGAACCAGATCTATGCGTACAGTTGAAGCGCTGGAAAGTCCGTGTGGCCGCAAATGACGTCATGATCTGGTCCTTCACTAAATCGACCGCTCTCGTCGAAAACGACTCGGATCAGCTGAGTCCCGACGAAATGGACGCCACGCTCGAAGACGCGTATGTTCCCCGCGATCGGCTGGACAATCCGTCTCTACTCAATTGGTTCAATGAAACCGACGCCTGGTGGTTCGATAATGTGCGGTTCAATGCCGAGCGGCTCAGTACACCTTACAAGCGCGCTATAGCACTGACCCTCGGCATGATGGTCGGAGACTACGTGATTTCTTTCGGAGAGGAGAGTCTGCACCTGCGAGAACCGCTCTCACTATCGCGGGTATTCCGCCAGTTGGCGGAGACCATTCCGTATCCTCACGCCAATGCGATGCACAGCAAAGCTACTAACCAGGATGTGCGTGCCTTCGTGGCTGAGCGGCGACATTCTGAACTGTTGTTTTTGCGTTTGCCTGCCCCCGTACCTCCGCGGCCCGAACAGCAAACCTTGTTCGCGTGGCGCGAAGAGTGGCTTCAGGGTGGTAACGACTTCTGGACTGTTCTTGAAAAAAGACGGGCAGGAAAACTGGGTTCACGCGTGCAAAGCAAACAGCAATACCTCGGCTTCGTCGAAGATCTGCTACACACCGCGGCACACATTCCCACCTGGGCCATATCACTGGTAGAAAACGGTTTCATCACGAACGACGAGCTGGTGGAAACGATTGGACGCGTTCGTAAGGTAGACGCGGTCTATTCGAAGGATTTTTCGGATTTACTGGGCGTTCGCGCTTCGATTGTCACCGCAACTGGTTAGCAGCGAGGACTTTGATTATTACTCGATCTAGTGCCGACGCTGATGCCTTCTTCGTCATTGTTGTAGAAAACGGAGTCTGGATTATGCGGATTAATGAACTTCTCGCACCTGTTCAGGTCAATCCGTAAATCAGAGAGCATCAGCTTTGTTTGTGTATATACAGTGATCCCAATTTGAATTGCCTGGGATCAAGTTGAGGATCGATTTTGATAGATTCTGCGGGAGTCGGCACAACGGTCGGGTATCAATATTCTGCTGGATAATCTGCGCAGTCCCGTCGTAGCTGCATTGCTCAACTGAAGTCCAACTAGTTTTTCTTGGCCGTGGTCATAGGCTCAGCCTCCTCCGCTTGCTCTAACCGCATGATTGAAAGTCGGGACAGATACCCGTCCAAGTGGCCATAGGGACCCCCACTGGGACCCTCAAACCGACCGACGACCGTTACCCGTGCAGTGCGCGATGGCACTGAAAGTCTCGGACGAATAAGCTCCGTCAATCTTTGTTTTAGTTTTTCATCGCTGTAGACGTAGGAGGGATCGAAATCAACCCAGACCGGGGCGGGATTTTCCTTCTCGCACGTTGGGTCATAGAGAAACTCATTCTCGCGATCAACATGCATAATCGCATGCGTACGGACAATCAACTTATCGTACCGCGCTGGGCTGCGAATGAGATCGCAAAGAGAGACTACCGATGCCTGCTCCACAGAAGAGGCCATGGTGGGCGGGCCTTCAATATCTCTAATCGTTAGTTCTTGACTCATGCAGCCCGGAAAACAAAAGAGGGAAACCAGAACCGAGATCATTTGCAGATATTTGGTTAACAACTTCTCTCCTCATCTATGAAGAATCGCGAGTATCACTCTGGAAGCCTATCCAGAATTGCACCGCACTTCTCAAATATTTTGTCGTCATTTTTCTGGCTCTGATCCTTTGAATTCTTATCAGACGGTATCAGTCTCAAGGCGTGGGCCAACTCATGTAGGATCGTAAGAGCACGGTACTGCCGAGGTGTCAGGCTAGTGAATAGCTCCTCATATCTTCCTCTCTAGGGGCTCCAATGATACCCAGCTAGTATTCCAGCTTCCGTTGTTCCATCGTTCGCGAAAAATGGCGCGTATAGTTTCAGTCTCGCACCCATGCCCTCACCAGAATTTAACGTTCCGGCTACAGCCTTGGCTGAATAGGGAAAGCTTTCGGCGGTTTTCCAGAAGTTTTGGAAGATCTTACTTATTTCCTCTAACGAACGACCCTGTGTGAAGAAGTCTATGCACGACCTAAACCGTGGCTGCCGAGCCGCGAGGGCCGATGATGCATCACCGAATGCGTTGTTGATCTTCAGTCCATTGGAGTTCTGCGGAACTCACCCAATCCTCTTAAGCACAGTAACTCGCTCGCCGGTCGCCAAACTCTCAATGTGAGGTGCCATCTCTTCGGTTAAAGTAAGTGTCTCATTTTCTAATTTGAATCGTAAGGTTTCCATCGTACCCGTTCGACCTGGATAGAAAGAAGTGTGGTATTTCAGTTCTATGGTATTGCCATTCGAGGAAAATGTTCCGGAACCGCCATCAAAGCCAATCCCATCGGGGTTTTCTGGGAAGCGCCCTGGTGGCCATCCTGTTCGATCTATCTTAGCTCTAGTTTGACTAAAATAGCCGTTTTGAAAAATCCATATACCGTACCGTTCAGCGCTCGTAATCTTCTCAGTGCTTTGCTGTGGAGCCGTCAGAGAAGTGGTCCGTGAGATGAACTTATACACTCCGTCGATTGACGAACCTTTTGGCTGGCTGCCAAGGTCGCTTTGTGCCATCGATGATTTTGGCGGCGAATTTTGACGCGAGTATGAGCTGCAAGTACTTAGAAAAATTGTTGTGCACATAATCAATAAAAATCGAAGCATATGAATTCTCCGTCTCGCACTAACGTTAATACCGCTAGATCAGTACAGCACGGTCTTGAAGATACATTTCTCCAATCTCGCGCCTGTGTCCTTATCCTTGTATTTGTTTCCGATACCATTGGGATCTCCAAAGGCATACCAATCGGGAAACTTGTGCGTCTTTAGCCATCGCACCCGAGCGGATATTGCCAAGCTCGTGGAAGAACGCTCTTGTCTTCTCTTCCTGTGATATTTTAGGATACAGATCGCTTGCCACGTATACCGTCCCTCGTCCCAAACTTCCGTAAAGGCTCGGCATTGCGAGAGTGTCCGGAGTTCCGGTATAGGCTTGAAGCGCAGACTGTGTCATCAAGGTGTAATCTAATTGGGGAGCATTAGCTAATGTTTGCCTCTCCATTACAGTAGAGGCAATGTCCGGCGTACCATCAGCCTTTTGCCCGAAAACAAAATTGATGCAGCGATCGATGGTTCCCTGACGGCTTCGATAAAAATTGCGAATATAGCCAGGAAGATCTGGCCGCGAAGCATTCTGCGGGTTATCTGCATGATCGAATCGTAGTTAGATTCGATACGAATGCTACTCTTGGATATGTTGACGAAAAGGTTATAGGAGGCGGCAGACGACGCGCCCTGATGTGTAATTCAACGACCATTTCGTCGCGCTGGCCTCCGTCAATCGTCTTAATTCGGTTTCCATCGATTCCGTGTGCTCTGACTACATACTCTTTGGCACGCTCGGCTCGTGTTTGGGCTTCACCTTTTAACGCTCGGCAGCCGCCGTAGGCTACGATATACCCGACCGAGTCCGACCCGTGTTCCTCCAATTTGCTAGTGAATTTATCTAATCGTTTTTTCTCCTCGTCGAAACTAAGGTTGCCGTAAGCGTTGAACCACAAAGAAGGGCTCTCTAGCTTTGCCTTCGGTGCGTGCGGAACAGAACACTTCTGGCAAAGGAGCTGTTTATTGTCTTCAAAGGGGGCGTAGTATGTGATGCTGAGTACATCTCCTTCAACCGCCGACAGCCTGAGACCCAATTCGTCATTACTGTATATGACCTCACCGATAAAATCGGTGTGAATTTTCGTCCATTTGCCTTGGTCTACATTGAAGTCGGCGATGGGACGCGCCGTCAGTAGTTCACGGTGTATGCTAGTTACAGTACCGGACGGCAAATTCCATCTTGGATTTGTGTCACGACAGATAATTGGGCAGGGACAGGTCACGAAACTGACCTCGATGATCTCATCCTCTAGGCGGTAGGTTGAACGAGGGTATTGGCACCTATCAACGCCCAATACCCGTTTGACGTCCTCGCACGTCGAGCGAAGCGGCTTAATGCCGCGCCATTCTTGGGCCGAAGAGGTGCGGACACACGCTACCACCATAAATGTGCTTATTACAATGAATCTTATTCTCGTCACCTCTCCCTCCCTCACTTGCAATGTTGGTCCAATACATTCTTAAAAAACCCGGAGTAAGCGCCGTCAAGTTCTGCGTTTCCCTTAGGACCTTGGAAAAGAGGATCGTTTGGGTCTGGGAACTCGCCGTTCCAGGCTTTCCAACTCTTGTCAAAACTCTCTCCCATGTTGTAGGTCGCTCTCGCCATCGCTTCGTGACCATAACCCGCAACGTGAAATAGCTCATGAATTATGATTAGACCTCGGGCCCCGCTTGACATTCGGGACCAGGAAAGATTCGCGTTTATACTAATGCTAGCGTAACCGGGACCGCCTCCTCCTCGGGCTTGCGCATCCTTCATGGTGCGATAATCAAATCCATTTCCGGCTTTTACAGCGTCAAAGAGTTTCAATATGTCAGTGGTTCCATGTTGTGAACGACCTGTATCTGTTTTTAGCTGTTCCAATGCTGACTGAATGAAGCTCGCGCAGTCTTCATTGCCGAGCAAATTTTTCAGATCCGAAAGAAGGTTATCTACTTCACGAGAGGTTAGAGGAGTGCGTGAGGTATTCTGCGGGTGATTAAAGAACGTCTGAGTTGTGCGTCCCAGATCCTCTTCTGGATGACGAGCTCCATTGAGCAGTCCTAGATTTGTATCGCCTCTAGTGTCAGGCCAGCTACCGGCGTGGCCCAAAGTAGGAAAACCACCAGATCCAATAGGTGCAATACCCCCGTTTCCAATATATCTAGCTCCCAACGGCACAAACCCCTGATAGCCGTCACCATAGGCATTAAAGAATGCCCAGGTTCTTTGTCCCTGATAGACAACTGACCGCGGTCCGCAATCATTGTTCGGACACTGGACTGCAGATCCGCTTTCCAGCATTTCCATCGCCCAGCCACAATCTATAGACATGCCATCGAGAGAACACCTGCCGGAGCTGAAGCTCCCGAGCAACATGGGCATAATCTGGTCGTTCGGCTCAGGGAGGGTGCAGCAGTTTATATACGGATCTTCAAAGCCTACATTTATACCCATAGGATCTGGTTCCGCGTCGGCGTTAAAGTAACCGTCACTACCTGAACTTCCCTGACTCCCTGTCAGGGGATTCTCATGTTGCCATCTAACCAGGTCGTTAGCTTGCTCGGCCAATAGTTCGCCCTCCGCAAACACATACCCCTTCACTTTCTGTCCACTTTGGTTCAACTCCGTGACGATTCGTCCGTCAAGTACGCTGGAACGAAGGTAGTAGGCCACACTGGATAAGGTATTTTGCTGGAGTTCACTCCGCTTAACTACCGTCCCGTTGCCGTCATAAACAACAGAAATCGTGCGGCTATTTGCGCCGCTAACTATCGACACATTGTTTCCAGCCGCGTCATAGGTATACACAAGGTCAGAATCGGCGAGCAAATTTCCTGCTGCGTCATAAGAAAAACCTTGCCGGCGAGAGTTGGTGTAGGAGGCATTAAAACTGTCGCTTTGACTCCAGAAACGATTGTCACGATGCGTCATGTTACCAAAGGCATCGTGTTGGAAACTCTGCCTATAGGCACCAGTAGCTGTACCGCTATTGGTTCCATTTACGAAATCGCGCGATTCGGAACCAGAATAGGCTTCTTTCAGCATAGCGACATGATCATAACTAAATGCTCGATCAAAACGTTCATCTAGTAAGTCGTGAGCATATTTCATTGCTCCATCCGGGTAATAATCAAACTGAGTTTTCATCACTGTCGATGCGCCAAACTGCGGTGGGCGTCCGGCAACTTCGAATTGCGTTCCCTGCAGCCGTGAGTTGTAGCTCACCCCAAGCGTGTAGTTGTTGCCATAGGTTAATCCTTTTATTCCTCCCCACGCGCGATAAGCCAGCCCGGAAGCATACTCAGTGACAGCGCCATAAAGATTGTCCGAACCAGTCACGTTGCCGAGGCGACCTGCCGTGTCGTAGGTGTAATTGATTGTGGTGTTGGTCGGGTCAGTGATCTTCTTGAGCTCGCCCGCCAAGTTGTAATCATAGGTCAAAGAGTAGGAACCAAGACCGTTGAAGGTGCGCGTTTCAGACATCAATTGCGAAAGTTGATTGTAACTGTAGCTTGTGCTACCCGCGCTGTCCGTCATTGAAGTTCTGTTACCCGCCGCGTCATAACCATAAGACAGGGCTATTGTGGTTTGGCCGGACAAAGTATGCGTGGCACTGCTGACCTGATGTCGATTGTTGTAGCCATAGGTACAAGTCGCGCCGCGCGCGTCGGTGACTGATTCCACCGTGTCGTCGGGGTTGTAGTCCCAGATGGTTGTGGCGTTGTCGTCTTGCTCAGCTGAGTGGCGATTCTTCAAGCGTCCGAAACCGTCGTAACTCATTGAGGTTTGCTGACACGTGCCGCTGGGGCATATGAGAT
>JBHENH010000007.1:14347-27561 GCA_046262135.1 Pyrinomonadaceae bacterium | reverse complement strand
AGATCGGAAGGCGCTGCCCCCTGGAACTGGCGCACCAGCGTCAACTGATCGCGCGCGTTGTAAGTGTTCACCGTCGTCGCATATACACTACCGCCCTGCCAGTTGAGCACTTCGGTTTTCACTGTGCGACCAAGAACGTCTGAGTAGATCTTCTGTCCACGGCGCTTCGGGACGCCACCGTCAATGGTTACTTCATCGGTGAGCGTCACCACTTCGCCCCCAGCGCAACCGCAGCCTGAGTAGCTTGCTTCCTTCGTCGTGGTGTCAGTATTGGTGCGGATCCTCGGCCGGCCTTTCCAATCGTATGTTTGTTGTGTGTAGACCCAATCGTTGCCTCCGTTCTGGGGTGAATCGTCACCGCTGGCCTGCCACTGTCCGCCAGATCCGCTCGTCTCGGTAGGATTGGATTGGCGTACGGCTCGGCCCATCGCATCGTAAACCGTCGCCTGTGCGCTGTAACCGCCTGCACTTCCCGGGTGAGAACCACCACTCATGATCGTTCGTCCCACCCCATCGAAAATTTGAAACGAGTAAGCCTCGTCAGCTACGTTATTCACGCTCGAATAACGCTGCGCATATGTTGGCCCGTAGTCATAGCGCACATAAGCGCCGTTATTCGCAATGGTCATGCGGTTAAGGCGGGCTGCATTGTCATACGCGAAATTCTGAATCAAGCCTTGGGATTGATTCGCTGGAGGCGGACCTTGCACGCGCGTCTGCGATCCAAAATCAAAGTTGTATGTGGCCGTTGAAGAATAGCCGTCGGCGTCGGTTATGGTGGTGGGATAAGCGAGCGTGTTGCGGCCGTTATTCGCATCAGAGAACGAATCAGCATAGCTAAGGCTGATTTGATGATTAAGCGCATCGTTGCTTGAGACCATTGCGCCTGCGGTGTTGTAGTTGCTGCTGCTAATAGTGAACTGAGAACTGTCTGTGACGTTGTAACGCTTCACGCTTGTTAGATTCGCGCGACCTACCACAAGACTCGCGCTATAGTTGTCATTGTCATGGCCGACGGGAGCATCGTTGCCCTGAATCGAGCCTGCTTCGTCATACCTGAGAACCACTCCTGGCCATCAGCCTTTCCCCGCCTGCAATTGTTTCGTATAGACTCTGCTCTCTAACAAGTCCAATAATGTGCCGGTCGAGATAGGCAGCATCCGCGGTCGGGTCCATGCGGTAATCGGTGTGCGCGCGGCGCAGGATGGTGGTGGCGTCGGCTGCGTATTCGCGCGTATCCGCAGACAACGGGCAACTCGCTCCGCTCGGCAAAGTGAAGGTTGTATAACTCACCGTTGTGCGGCGCCGATTGCCGGAGGAATCGTAAATGTTGGATTCTGTCACGCGCGGGTTCATTTGATAACCTACGCCGGTGTTGTCCTGCGTCCAGTTAATCGTGGTCCACTTCTGTTTAATGCTGGCTGACCAGACTTCTGATTGTGTTACCAAACCTTTCTGCCACGCGGGTGAGCCGCCCGTGCCACCATAAAACTCTTTGTAGATGGTGCCGTCCGGCGCGGTCAGGGCGTGCGAGCCATCACCCGGATCACTGTACTGAGTTACTACCTCCGCAGGCACGCCATTGATACCCGTCCAATTTTCGGCCCAAACACGCGTGGCCGTAATGCGCGGACAATCGTCCGCTGGGGCGCTGTAGTTGTAAGCACTGTAAGAGCGTTGAATATTATCGGAAGTGTAACGACGGATGATGTTAACCTGACCGTTGCCGCTGTATTCAAAGTTGTAGCGCGAGCCATCATCCAGTCCCACCTGATTAAGCACAGGGACGGTCGAGCCATTGGGAGCGCCTACGACCATCACACTCGAGAAGGTTGATTGTATTGCCTGGGTGCTCCACCCGAAGCTGGCCCAGGTATGCGTGGTCGTTACGCCATTGACTGTCCAGTTTTGGGTGATCGAAGTCAGATTGGCGTTGGCGTCGTAGTTAAACGTGATCGTCCGCGCGAGCGTGTCCGTGATCGTCGTGATATGTCCGAGCCAATCGTAATTGATGGTGAAGTAGTTGCCATTGCGATCTTTTATCTGGGTGCAACGCCATTCGTTATTGTATGACTGATAACTGAGCTGCGTTCCGTCCGTGGTCCGCAGGAGCAAACTCCCGCCGTTATCGATAAGTTGTAAATGGGACGAATCACCAGCTTCATAGGTGTTCGATGTACCGAGCTGTCTGAGCGAGATGCGACTACCGCCGGTAATCATCAAGTAGACATTGCCGCCTGCCTGCGCGTCGAAGACTCTTTCCTGAATGGTGGGAAAGCCGAGACGGAATCCGGGACTGGGAAAGCCGTTGTCTTCGTCGAAGTAAATGTAGGGACCTGAATGCGTCCAGACCATTGACGAATAGGAGAGACTCAAGCCCAGATCAAGACCGGCACGTCCGGGCAAACTCAATAGCGGAACACTCCATTTAGCATCGCGCGACTGGAGACCATTTCCCGGTTGATTGAAAGGATCGACACGCGCCGTGGCCAAAGAGGAAACCTGCTAGAGGGGGAGCCGCTCGGCGTCAGGGTCGCCACGATGCTCGCAAACTCGCCCGCATAGGCCTGAACGGAAAACGCCTCGTCTTAGCAACCCCAAAGGGAGCGACACTTGCGAGAAACAGCGAACAGCAGACCAAGGTAGAAAAATATCTTCTGTGAGTTCGGCCTGGGAGGAATCTAGGCGACATCAGCAAGCTCGAAGATGCGAGATCAATACTTAGCGCAAGCGATATGACCCGCCTCGCTGTCACAGGAAGGGATTGATTTCCTGTATGAGTGCCTCGCGAATCCCACGTAGCGGCTCTTCACTAATTAGAGAATCGAATCCTATTCCCGCGTTGCAAGGCTGTCCAGGCTTCTGCAGACTACATTACGCCTGCGCCACAAAGCGGTAGCCCACGCCTCTAACTGTTAGAAGATGTTTCGGCTTCGTCGCATCATCTTCAATATATTTTCGCAGCCTGACGATGAAGTTATCGATGGCACGAGTGTCTGTATCTTCGTTCAACCCCCAAACTTCTTCCAGAATCGCCTTACGCGAGACGACCTGCCCTTCGTGTCTCACCAGATAACGTAAAAGTTGCGCTTCCATGAGCGTCAACCTGATCGTCTGTTCAGGGGTACGTAATTCGAGATTTGCGAAATCTATGGTGCGTTGATTAAACCGAAACTCGACTGCGTCGGCCTGATTTGACGCACGTCTTGGCGATTCTTCGGTCTCGCTACTTTGTCCCTTTTGAAACCATTCGCGGCGGCGCAGCAATGCATTCAACCGGGCCAATAACACCGACAACTCAAATGGTTTTGGAAGATAATCGTCAGCGCCGGATTCAAATCCGCGAAGCACGTCTTCCGGACGACCGCGGGCCGTCAACATCAGCACCGGAAGAAAATGACCGGCGGCTCGCAACTCTGAGGCCACTTCAAATCCGTTTTTGCCGGGAAGCATCACGTCCAGGACCAGCGCATCGTACCGTTGCTGGTCTTTAAAGAGTAACGACAGTGCCGATTCACCGTCGCTTACAGTATCGACTGTGTACCCCTCCGCTTCCAGATTAAACCGTAAGCCATCAGCAAGATGCTGCTCGTCTTCAACCACTAATACAGCGCTCATTCCATTCAAGCCCTTGGAAGTTGAATCGTAAAGGTGCTGCCCTGACCTGGACCATCACTCTGCGCGAAGACGTGGCCACCATGTCTCTCAACTACGGAGCGGACGATAAAGAGGCCTAGTCCAGTTCCCTTGATGCGAGCCATCATCCGACCGGGCACTCGATAGAAACGTTTGAAGATTCGCTTCAACTGCATACTCGGGATACCGATGCCACTGTCAGTGATGCGAACCATTACACGTTTCTCATCGAGAACGGCAACTTCTACGGATACACGAATCTCTTTCACCGAATACTTGACGGCGTTGTCCAGCAAATTTGAAATAGCCGCACGCAGCTCATCCGCGTCACCCTTTATTCGTGCTCTATCTCCGTTGATCGATTCAGTGAAGGTTACGGATACGGGATCCAGGTTGTAACGAAGTATCGTCAGCTCGACGCATTCGCGAACAACTTTGCCGACATCGATGGTTGTGCGATTGATGTTTCGTCGTCGCTGCCCCGACTGTCCGGCGCGCAGCACCTGTTCTACCGTTTGCAGGAGCCTGGAGCTATCTGCAAGCATAACGTCATAGAATTCCTGCCGCTGCTTTTCATCGATCTCGCGTTTTTTTAAGGTATCAAGATACAGGCGGATTGATGCAAGAGGCGTTTTCAGTTCATGCGTGACCGCATTTATGAATGCATCATGCTGTTCATTGCGGCGTATCTCCCGAATAAGGAATATGGTGTTAAGGACCACGCCGACAATAATCAACGGGAAGAAGATTATTCCAAAAATCAACAGGGCCACTTCACGCCAGTTGACCAGAATCCATCCTACGTTTAAGGCAATAGCCAACGCGACGAGACAGGCTCCCAGCGTAATGAAAAACGCTATGGACTTGCGGCGACCACTGATAGCCATGCGGTAATTGTATCAGTTAGGGATGAGCAGTGAGCAGTAGGCAGAATGCAATAGACCTGTACGCGGAGCGGCTTGCCGCAGTCTTTGCGGCAAGCCTCTGGCTTACCGTCGCATTTTTTTGGGAGTTGAGGCTGCGCCTCAATCTCGTTGTGAGAGGCGGCTTGATGGATTCTTTGACGTTTAATTAAGCGAGGCTGAGCCTAACATAATTAAGAAGACGCGCTGGAAAGCCGCAGGCTTTCCGCAAGGCAAGCGGCCAATCCGCAAAAAAAGCAGCAGGCCAACCGCGCCTACTGCCTACTGCCCCTGCCGACTACGCGGCTTTTTGTAGTTGATTAAACTGTGGATTTTCGGCAGCGATGATCTGCTCTTTGCTTATGAGCCTGATGCCCTTTGCCAACCCGAGCATCTGCAGTATGCGGATGCCGTACCAGTTAATATCAATCTCATACCACGTCAAACCATGTTTCGCCGCACGGGGATGTGCATGATGGTTGTTGTGCCAGCCCTCACCAAATGAGAGCAACGCTACCCACCAACTATTGGTGGAATCGTCGCTGGTGGCAAAGCGCCGCGTTCCCCACAAGTGCGTCGCTGAATTAACAAGCCAGGTGAAGTGCAACCCAATGGTGACTCGCAAAAACACACCACAGAACATCATCGACCAACCACCAATAGCCAGCAATACAATGCCTGACAGAATCAAAGGAACAAAGTAGAGACGGTTCATCCACAGGTGGACAGGATCTTTCATCAAATCAGGAGCATAACGCTGCATTTCGCTGTCAGGATGTTGTTGCGCAGTCCCACGCAGGATCCATCCCATGTGTGACCACCAACGTCCGTCCCGCGGAGTGTGCGGATCGCCAGCATCGTCTGTGTTTGCATGATGTATGCGGTGAGTTACAACCCAATTGATCGCCCCGCCCTCCAGCGCGAGCAGCCCGCAAAAGGTTAAGAAGTATTCGACCAATTTCGGCGTCTTATAGCCGCGGTGCGTCAACAAACGGTGAAAGCCCATTCCGATTCCGAGACTGCCCGAAACCCACCAGAGAAGAAGAAGGGCGGGAAGGAATTTCCAACTGAACATAAATAGCGAGGCCACCGCTCCCGCATGGAAAAGGATCATGAAAATGGTGGTGTTCCAGTTAAGGCTGGCGCAGGTGTTGAGATTGATTGTTTTGGTGTGTTCGCTGCTTTTAATGTTCATCGGAGCTCCGTACAAAGTATTCAGTCAGAATTTGGATGCCGACTGCTTAATCATCGTAACAATTGCTGAACAACAATGTTGTAATACTTATGTAATCGGAGCGGAAATGGGGATATTAGGGACACGTGCGTCAATATTGAGGTGGTCCACAGCGGCCGCTGCAACTTGCGCGCGCCCTGAAAATCGTGCATTATTCCCCTGTACCCCTTCTCTCCTGCATCAACGGTGAATTTGCCACGCCTTCCTGATGGCCCCGGCGTGGATAGTACGAGAGCGGGCAATGAAAACCTGAAGAAGCTGCTCAAACTGAGCTCCCAAAGCGAGCCTTCGCTGCTACCGTTACTCGAAGCCACCTTTGATTCGAAGCTTCTCTTTAAGCTCCAGACGAGCAAGGAAAAACTTCCCTTATGTCTATGAAACTGTACGTGGGAAATCTCTCGTTCCAAACGTCGAGTGAGGATCTGCAGCAATTATTCGCTCAGGCGGGCACTGTAGAATCGGCAACTGTCGTCGAAGACCGCGACACCGGGCGCTCACGCGGATTCGGCTTCGTGGAGATGGCTTCCAAAGAAGATGGCGAGAAAGCAATTCAACAGTTTAACGGTACAGATTTAAATGGTCGCAACCTAACCGTTAATGAAGCTCGGCCGCGGGAAGATCGTGGCAATCGCGGCGGTGGCGGTGGCCGTGGTGGATTCGGCGGCAATCGCGGCGGCGGTGGTGGCCGTGGCGGTGGCGGTGGATTCGGCGGCGGTGGAGGCGGCGGCGGACGTGATCGATCGCCTCGCTGGTAAGCATCATGAAGTTTGAATTGTTGGTTACAACAACACTTCGGGGTTCATGAGCGGCCGTTCCCGCGTGACTCTCTTTAGCACTAACGATTTACTATTCACCATTTTATTAACTTTTGAAAGGCGTTTATGGAAAAGCAAACCGTGGAAAAACAGGTAGTGGAAAAACAGGCATACGCGATTGGCGATCGAGTTGAGAAGCTCTGCGCCATTTGCCAGGAAGAGCGCGGGCACGTTGTCGCTTCAATAACGAAGCGAGGACTAATCTCTCGCGTGACCTGTCCAAAATGCGGAACTCGTGGTTCGTTTTCAAACGGCGCGAAGCTGACGCGAGGACGTTCCAAGTCCGTCAATAGCGAACCATATGACCAAACTCGCACATATCGTACCGGCCAAACAATGAGTCATCCCATTTGGGGCTCGGGCGAAGTCACGGCACTGATCGAGCCTCGCAAGATAGATGTGCTGTTTGCCGATCGCATTCGCAGGCTCATTCACTCCCGAGCGGACGCTTAAACCAACGCAACAATGCAGTAAGGGAAGGGCCGAAGGTTTCGTGTCCTTCCCTTTTTTTGCTTAACCGACTGCGTCCTCAGGCGCGCTTCGCCTAAATTCGATCTTGCGCGGAAGCCTCACTCTTCCGGAAGCAAACAAGAACAACCACACCGCCCCGGAGCTTGCTGAAAGCAAGCCGCAGACGATCGTAAGCGTGCGAGGCGTAATTGCTTTCAATGACCATCCAGCAATCGCAGTCGAGAAACTCCAGATAAGGAATTCAGTGGCCCGATCCGTCGTTGATACGCGCCCACGCAAATTGTCAGGCACGAGACGCATTAATACTGTCTCCTGCACTGCAAACTCCGCCGCCAGTAATACGCGTCCAAGAAAAAAGAAGAAGCACGCCCACAAAAGACCTGGCATCACACCGATAAGCGCGAACAGAAAGCCCTGAATCAACAAGCTCCACCCGATGAACGCTACTGTTCTGCCGTGTAATGCAAAATAAGATCCCAGCCTCCGCGCGATCATCATGCCAACGAACAGCCCTACTCCCGAAGCGAAATAGAGAGCCGCCACCGCCGAGTCTCCACCTACTCCCCCCTCACCGGCAAAAACAATTCCGC
The DNA here is from genome assembly GCA_046262135.1 of Pyrinomonadaceae bacterium. GTDB lineage: Bacteria > Acidobacteriota > Blastocatellia > Pyrinomonadales > Pyrinomonadaceae > PSRF01. Next base: position 19,913 of record JBHENH010000007.1, on the reverse strand, counting down.
CGAGACGGTCTGCAATTAAGTTACTTGCTCCGCCTCCGCTGGCCCACAAGATATTTATTCCAATAATCGTAGCCACGGGAGCGTGACTGGTGATGTAAGACCAGCCTTCACGTATATCCGACCAGTAACTGCTCGGTTGTTCTTTCAAACTGCCGGTAGTAGCGTCGATAGATAGTTCCCTGGTTTCACGCTCCGCGATCAGCCACACCGAAAATGCGGAGCCAAAGAAAGACAAAGCATTGACTGTGAATGCAGCCTGATAGCCAACGTGCGACGCGGTCCATCCACCCAACGCGGCGCCAAAGGACATCAATAGGAAACGGGAGGAAAACATTAATGCATTACCCGCAAGTAAGTCTCGCTCCCCGGTAATGTTTGGCACCGCAGCGTTTTTGGCGGCCTCGAAAAAGCACCCAAAAAAAGAAAGCAAAGCCGTGCAAAGATAGGCAATCCATAGATCGGCGGGATCGTGGACAAGCAAAAACCCCAGAGCAACTCCAACCCTGGCAATGTCAGTTACTATCATCACCCTTCGTCTTGACCAGCGATCGACAAAGGCTCCGGCCAGTGGAGCAAACAAGGTGAAAGGGATAAGCCGCGCAAGCAGTATGATGGTGGTAACTTCGGGATCGCCGTGAGAAATGAAACGCACAAGTCCCAATCCGGCAATGAAGTTGAACCAGTTGCCGAGCTCGGAAATTACCTGGCCCCACCACAATCGTCTGAAGGAACGACTGGAACGCAGAAGCTGCATGTAAGTTAGGGAATCCATGAACCTATCGCGGAGTTTCAAGTTTCAAGGTCTTGAGCGCAATAAAAAACGCCGCCCTGACAAACCAGGCGGCTCGTACCTTCCTCAACTTTCTGATGTCTTACCCGCCCACAAATTTTGCTGCACGCTTTTCGATAAAAGCGGAGACGCCTTCTTTAAAATCACTCGTCAGTCCTGATTCAATCTGCACCTTTCTTTCCAGTTCCAGTTGCTCGCTCAAATCGTTTTTTGCGCTGGCCTCCAATAACTCTTTGATTCTACCGATGGCCGCCGTGGGCGCCTGGGCCAATTTTTCGGCCCTTGCCATAGCGGCTGTTATCAATTCAGCGTCCGGAACAACCGCATTGATCATACCCATCGCCAGGGCGTGCTCAGCCGAAACCATTTCTCCGGTCATCATCAGTTCAGTGGCACGTCTCCAGCCGACTAATCGAGGCAGGATAAAAGTTCCACCGCAATCGGGTGAGAGGCCAATTCGAATGAAGGCCTGATTAAATCCGGCGCTCGCAGCAGAAATCACAATGTCGCACGCCAGTGCGAGGTTACATCCGCCTCCAGAAGCAACGCCGTTGACTGCGGCGATGAAGGGCAAAGGCGTTTTGCGAATTAGTAAAATGCACTCGTTTAGCAGGCCTAAGGGCTCGTCGAAAAAGGCGCTCACATCTCCGTCTTGTTCTGCAATTCGCTGCATCTCGCGGAGATCACCACCGGCAGAAAATGCCCGCCCGGCCCCGGTTAGAATCACGGCCCGGGCATCCTCCTGGCGAATCTCGGAAACAACCTCGAGAAACTCCCTGGCTACGGTCGCTGTTAGGGCATTGAGCGCAGCAGGACGATTAAGCGTGATCACAGCCACGGCACCGCGCAATTCAAGTTGAATGGTTTCGTAATTCATTGCTCCAGAACTAAACGCACCTACTCCCGACAAAGCGCGCATTCAAGCAAGTCGGCTTGTATCGTGTTTCGTTGTCTACAAGCTGAGCGGCCTTTTCAGCTCTGCTTTTCAGGACCCAGGCGCGTAATCAGGTCCGCGGCTGAGCTGCGCGATTTGCCCCGAAGCAGTCTCCGCAGAGAACGGGCCTTCCGGTGGAAGGCTTGAAAGGCACCGTATCTGTCTTGCCACACTGATCGCAGGTGATCTCAAATCTCTGACGTTCGCCACCCGCTCCTTTTGGACCGCCAAAGTTTGAACGGCGCGCGTCCCGGCAAGGCTTACAACGTTTGGGATGGGTCAGGTTGCGTTCCTGATAATATTCTTGTTCGCGTTCGGTAAAAGGAAAAGTGTTTCCACATTCCGCGCAAGTGATGTCGATGTCTGGCATGTCGCTGATTCTCCACGAGCGGTTTTGAGGTGTCCCGCTCTCTTTGCTCTTCGAGACGCAAGCGAATGTCGTCCGTTTTATGGGCTGTCAGTCCGAGGAATTAGCAAGAGCCTAAGCTCAAACCTGTGCCTACGGTGCTCGCGTTCCGAAACGGTTAAGTGGGGCTGAGTTTACTCCACCGCTCCTGCGTGTTCAAACATTTAAGAACACTTGTCCATTAGCTCGCCTCCAATGTGACGCAATTACTCCACCTCTTAATGGAAGCGCGGGCCGTCGCACGCAAGGTCCGCACGGGATCTCCTAAGGATAGCTCGATCATTAGCCGGCCAGGGCGCCCACGTTACCAAAAGGAGGTACTTCCGTTTTCAAACGCGGTATAGGCCCAAAGTGCTAGAAGGTTCAGGTAGGTTCATTCCGTAGTTCACTAACATGTGCCCGGACGGTTTCACCCAGGGTTTCGAGATTGTATCCGCCCTCAAGACACGAGACGATGCGTCCATTGCACGACTCGCGAGCCCATTGCTTGACGCTGCGGGTCAGCGAAATAAAATCTTCATCTTCCAGCAGCAATTGTCCAAGCGGATCACCGTTATGAGAATCAAAGCCTGCGGAAATCATTATCAAGTCGGGCTTAAATCCCACGCCGATTTCATGAAGCGCCGCGTCAAACATTCTGCGCTGTTCTATTGCCCGTGTTCCGGCGCGCAGGGGGATATTCAAAGTATAGCCGGCGCCGCGGCCTATTCCGCTCTCGCCGCGGGAGCCCGTTCCGGGATACCACGGATACTGATGCGTGGAGAAAAAGAAGACCGTCGGATCGTCGTAAAAGACGCCTTGGGTCCCGTTTCCGTGGTGCACGTCCCAGTCGATAATCGCGACTCGTTCGATTTCGGGATAATGATTCTGAGCGTAACGCGCGGCCACCGCTACGTTGTTGAAGAGGCAGAAGCCCATAGCCCGTTCCGCTGTCGCGTGATGACCTGGCGGACGCACGGGAACAAACGCATTTGTCGCCTCTCCCCGCATTATTAGATCGATTGCCTGACATGCTGCACCTGCTCCGTGTAAAGCAGCATCCATCGATCTCATTGAAACCACGGTGTCGGCGTCCAGGTAGCCTGTGCCCTCGCTAACTACACGTTCGATCTGCTTATACAGCTGTGGGGCGTGGCAAGCTTGAATATCTCCGCGGGGCGCCTGCCGGGCCTGGACTTCCAATAATGTGGACCAAAGGTCCGCGTCCTCCCGAAGCGCGTGCATTACAACGCTGTAGCGAGATGGAGATTCCGGATGGCCGGGTCCGGTATCGTGTTGCTTATAAAGTGGGTGGTGAATTATCGCTGTGGTCATAAGAAAGCAAACAGTAAACAGGAGGCGGTAAACAGTCAATCCACTCCAGAGGGTCAAGGGCCAGAAGTCAGAGGTCAGGGTCAGAGTCAGAGTGAGACGTTAGAAGTGAGTACCGCTTATCGCATGGACCGGGCTGACTGTTGCTTGTTGTGTACCGCGCGCTGTTCTGTAGAGCGCCGCCGTCTGCGGCTGCTGTCTGCCCGCCTGCGCCAGCCGCGCTGTGTCTTGATCTTAACTGGAATAGCAATCCCGAGACCCAAAAGCGTACGCTGTTTTGACTGCAAGCAAGGCAGCTCTGCGCCCATCTTTCCCAAGTAGATTCTTTGGGTTTTCCCCAGTTATCCCTAAGGATTGCTCGGAGAGTTACTTGCCCGTGCCTGAACCTGACGATAGGAATAAGGATTGCACATTCCGGCCCGGGAGTAGGCCGTTCCCAAAGACTTGGTCAAATTATCAGGAGGAAGCAGATGTCATACGATGAAGAACAATCCAGGAAATCCAGAGTCGTGGTTGAGACGCCGACCTCAAGACGTGAGGTGACGCAGACCGACTCAGTGCGAAATCCGGATTCAGATCGAGGGGGGATTTCAGGGGCAACTGTAGGAGTAATCGTGGTCGTGGCAATAGCGCTCATAACAATTGTAGTTTTGTTTTTGATGAACAACCAACAAAACGACAACGCCAATCGGGCCTTGCAGCAACAAACACCACCGCCGCCGACAACTGTCGTTCAACAGCCGGCACCGCAGCAACAGCCGCCGGTAATTATTCAACAACCGGCGCCGGCTCCAAATCAGCCTCCAGTGATCATCAATCAGCCTGCCCCGGCCACGAGTGGCGCAGCGCCAAATACCTCGAACGATGGAGCCGTACAAAGCGCAATCGACAAAAAGATTAGCGAGGATCCCACCTTTTCAACACTCGGAATCACGGCCACGGTTCTGGACGGGAAGGTTACGCTGACCGGCACGGTGAAAAATGAAGCTCTCAAGACGCAGGTCGAAAGAATGATTAGAGGAATCAAGGGAGTGAAACAGGTTGATAACCAGATTGTAGCGATGGGATAAGCGTTAATAGACAGAAGAAGCTGGTTTTCACCTCTTACAAACGCGAGCCGCCGCGATGTCAAAATCGCGGCGGCTTTTTTGTCGGAATGCTTCTTAGCGGCGCGGCTTTGCACAAACAACTCTTACCAATTCCAACGATAATCCCCATACACATGCTATAGAAGTCAAGAACGGGAGCGGTGACCGGGTCGATTAGTTTTTGCGGTCTGCTTATTCTTCAACCGATTTTTACGTTCATTCAGTTCATCACCTTGCAAAACCCGGTCGTTACCGCTCCCGGTTCTTGACTTTGTTCACCCGCGCGGCAGACGTCTAACGCGGCTGGGCCCTTTCGTGCAAAGCCAGGCCGTGAGCATTCGCCTGCGATTTATCTGTTCTTTTCGCGAGAGATTATCAGAACCTCACCAGGTGATTTCAGATCGTACGTTATTCCCCGCCAGTCAATTCGCCTCGAGAAGGTGGCAGTGACGGCGTTAGCCAAATAGAGTGCGGACGTGAAGGGCCATAACAATAGGTGTGAGGGAAGACTTTTCCACAGATGCCTCCGGTAGTTTTGAAGTGGAATCGCTACTGCTCTTAACCTTATGACGGATTTTGCTGTACCGAGCGCATAAATCAAAAGAACGAGCCCTAGCGGTATTGAGTAAGGAAGCCGGAGTACCGCGCGCGCTATAACCAGCGCAACGCCACCAAAAAACACGGCGGTAAATAAGAGGCTGCCTATCAATAGCGGTTTCCATAAGTGAGGGGCGTAAACCCGGGTAATCTTCAATTGGCGATTAGTAAATTCAATAAGTTCGCGGGCGGTGCAACTATCGAGGGAGGGGACCAGACAACCCGGGACAAAATGGATGGGGAGCCTGGCTTCCCCAAGTATACGCGTCATTGCGAAGTCGTCGGAGACTGTTCCACTCCAGCGATCTCTGACTCCTAACTTCTCAAACGTCGTCCTGCGGATAGCTGTTGAACCACCCCAGCAAAAGTTCTTGTCCTCCTGCGCGCCCAGCACTGAGGCGATAGACGCGTTCCATACTGAACGCAAGTGTGAACTTAAA
>JBHENH010000007.1:0-14337 GCA_046262135.1 Pyrinomonadaceae bacterium | reverse complement strand
ATATCCAGTTGTCGCGCCCAAATGTTCATCGAGCAAGGGTGCGACGAGAGATTTTAGCCAGCCGGGGTGTGGGCGCGCGTCTGTATCCACAAAAACAAAAACTTCGCTGGGTGGATCAATCTCCGACGTGGCGACCCGCAGATTGTGGACTTTCTGCCCACTATCGATGGCTTCTCCTGCAATGACTATCCGGGTTGGAATCGGCGAGCCGTGACTCGTAGCGATTTCCTTAATCAGAGCCAGCGATGGGTCATCATCTTTATCGGTTACGAAAACGATTTCGTAGGCCGGATAGTCTTGATTGAACAGGGCTGTGATGTTTTCCCGCAAGCCCTGGTCGAGACCGCGGTTGGGAGCAATCACCGAAGCGAAAGGTGTGAAGGCAGGACGTCGACGCGTCGTTTCGCGCCTAATGTATGAAGCGAAGTCGAGGCCGTTGCGCAGAGACAGAATGCCGAGCCAGATTACGAGGCAACCTGCGAAGTAGAAGGCTAGCATAATGGTCTTGATCAAACAAAAAGCTAGTCACCATTTCTTGGTACGGCTTTGCCTCCAAGCAACCTCACGTCTCTTCTTTGATAGACGGCCTTTTCTTTTAGTCTTGCCGCTGGAAATCTGAGTCCAAACGTATGGGTGCGCCCGCCACCTGCAGCTCCGGCACTGCTTCCCTCATATTTCCAATCCTCTTTAATCAGAAAGACGACATCAACTCTCCAAACGATTACTGGTTTATTGGCTTCCAACGACATTGTAGGATCTACTAAGTATCGCCAAACTATGTACCAACCTGAATGATCGTAGTGGGATTGCAATGCCCACGCTCGCTTGCTTGCCTTCGATTCCAGAGAAAGGTTCGCACTCGGGTTAGGTCCACTCCCCTTTTTTCGCAAATCCGGAAATCGCTGTTGCGCCAGATCGAGATGGCGATTTTTCTCGTAAACGCTTGTCGCATCGAGCGCTTTAACGCCGTAGATGCCGACGATGGCGCTAAAAACGTTTGCTTGCTCAAGATAGATTTCAACTAGATCCGCAAGCCCTTTCTCAATGTAATCGATGGCTTTCTGTATTGCCGTGACGGTTAGTCCAGGAGGTAACGGAACGTCGGGATTGAAGTCATCTTTTCTTGCCATCGACTAGATGCTTTTACATCTTTAAAAGGGCTAACAGTGGGATCGCCGACTCAGCCATCGAGAAATACTCGTTCCGCGTTTCTAATCCGATACTTTGTAGGCCGCAGGCTTCCGCGGCGGCAATCGTAGATCCGGAACCCATAAACGGATCAAGAATAGTCCCTTCGCCAAGCGGTAAAGATGCTCGCACTAATTGTCGCAGGAAATTCTGAGGTTTAAGAGACGGATGCGGCGCTATTGCTCTTTCTTGTTTTCTAGCCGGCGAGGAACGAATGAGATCCTTGAATGGCTCCGCCGCCGAGATGCGTCTGAGACCGCCCGTCTTCCACTTCCTCAAATTATCTTGAACCCTTCCTTCGCAGGGCTTACGGAAGAGTCCCCATGGCTCCCAGCACGACTTTGGCATAACCGTGACATCAGAAAACTCATCGTGCGCGTTCTTAGGGCGATCCCCGCCGCGCAGCGTATAAACCGTACGAATGATCTCTCCTCTCTTCTCAAATTTTGCTTTGAGAAAACTTTCGTACACGATGTGGGAGATCAGAGGATTCGTCGCAATAAAGACATGGGCACCTGGAACCAAGACGCACTTCAATAAGGAGGCTAAACGGTAAAAGAAATCCTTGAGGTCTTTTTGATTGGACTCGGTTAGGACGGTAAACCGAGGTAGGGGCATACGCTTGCTGCCATCCCAAGCTGGTGGAATTCTCCAGATACCACCTTTCCCCCTCCGAAGCTTGTCGAGTTCCTTTTTGGAATACTCCACTAGGCCATAGGGCGGGTCGGTCACGACAGCCTCAACCGAATCCATCGGCGCATTTGCTAACCACTCAAAAGCATCGGTTTCATAAATCGTGTAAAGGCGCCGACTCTGACCTAATGTTGCGGTCGGCAGTTTGGCCAACACCCCGCGTGTTTGTAAATGACGTTCCGAGCGCATGATTTTTATGAGATTCCGAGTTTCGGAGGATAGCTCGTAAAGTTCTTTAAGTCTATCTAATCTGCATCGGTGATAAAGCTGCTATTGGTGCAACCAGTCTCTGCACAATTTCGATCAAGGGTTGTGGATAGACACCAATGAAAAGGATCCCAACAAGTGACGCGACTAACGCTGTTTGCAACGCCGGAGAAAGTGATAAGGGTTTATCATCGGCTACGCGATCGCCGAGATACATTACCTTAATGAAGCGCACGTAGTAGTAAAAAGATACGACGGTGTTGATGATCGCCCAACCTGCAAGCCAGTAGTACCACGTTTTGCCGTCAAGTTTACCCCGTTGCAACAACCCGCCGAACAGGAAGTACTTACCGATGAACCCGCCGGTCATGGGCAATCCGCCCAGCGACAACATGAAGATAGTCATCATTGCAGCCATGCCTGGAGCTTTATGCGCCAGCCCGCTCATGTCGTCTACGTTGTCGCCTATAATTCCACGGCGTCTCAAACTGATGATGATGCCGAAGGCACCCATGTTCATGAGCGTGTAGACCAGCAAATAGATCGTTAGACCAATGTAGCCATAGCTGTTCCCCGCTACCAATCCCAGTAGCAGATAGCCGGCATTTGAGATGGACGAATAAGCGAGTAATCGTTTGGAATTCTCCTGTGTTACGGCCGCCCAGTTTCCCACCATGATGGTGAGTGCGGCCACCAGACCCAACAGAGGAGCCCAGTCTGTGCGAATGCTGGGTAGCGCTTCCATAAAGATGCGCGCGTAGAGAGCAAAACTGGCAGCTTTGGATCCGGTTGAAAGGAATGCAGTGACAGAAGTGGGAGCCCCCTCATATGCGTCCGGTGCCCACATGTGAAACGGAACCGCGGCTATTTTGAAAAACAAACCCGCGGCCAGCGCGATCATCCCCAGCAGCAGCATCGGTCTGAGGGTGCCTACAACATCTCCGCCTTCTCTCACGGTCCCGGCGATTGTCGCGACGCTGCGCCCGATTTCGCCCAGATTAGTGGAACCAGCAATGCCATAAAGCAGCGACATACCATAGAGCAAAACGCCAGACGAGAATGCGCCCAGTAAGAAATACTTCATTGCCGCTTCATTTGACCGCTTTTCACGTTTCGTAAACGCAACCAGTACGTAGAAAGTCAGTGCCATCAACTCCAGACTGATATAGAGGGAGATTAGATCATAGCCGCAAGCCAGAAACATCATGCCGACGGTGGCGAATAGGACCAGGGCGTAATATTCCCCATGCTGCTCACCCTCAATGTCGAGATAACGAGTTGATATGGCAATGGCGAGCGCAGCTGAGATGAGAAAGATGCTTTTGAACAGAATTGCAAAACCATCGATGCGCACCATCCCATAGAATCCGTCCAATGGCAGGACATCGCGGGTATACCAAAACTGAACGCCGAGCGAGAATCCGGCGAGCGCCACCGCTGCGAGGGTAAAGTAAGCAATGAGCTTACTTTTGCGGTACGGCAGGACAACTTCCATCACCAGCGCCAGGCAGGCGCAGACAGTTAAAATCAGCTCAGGAGCGATTAACTGCAGGTCTGCGACACTGAATAACGCTGTACTGTTGGCTTGTAGTAAGAGCATCCTTTACAGACAGAAGACAGAAGTTAGAGATCAGAAGTCAGACATCAGACATCAGAGGTCAGAGGTCAGAGACCAGATCAGGATCAGAACAGACATCGATCAAGTAACTAGTAATCAACGGATAAACCAATTGTCAGTAGTCAGATCAGTAGTCAGTAATCAGTAGTCCCTTGTCAGTATTCCCGACTTGTCTGTCATCTAAGGCTAGTTGCTACGCCACCTCTGACCTCTGACCCCGTCCTCTGACCTCCGTCCTCTAATCTCTGACCTCTGTTTTCTGTCCTTTCCTGCGGCGCAACGGGCGCGGGCATGCCCGGAATCGGATAGGTCGGACGCACCTGACGAACCACCGCATTGACTGGCCGTTCGATGTAACTGAGAAACGGTTTCGGATAGACACCAATCCAGAGAGACAGAATGATGAGAGGCATCATGTAAACCCATTCGCGAGTGCTAAGGTCGATTAACTTTTCATTCTTCGGATTTTCAATGGTGCCAAAAAACATTCGCTGGTAAAGCCAGAGCATGTACCCCGCATTCAGGATTATTCCCAGCGCTCCCCAGGCAGCCCACATGGGATTGGCTTCGAAAGCTCCCCGCAGGGCCAGGAATTCCGAAATGAACACGCACAACAGGGGCAGCCCGATCGCTGTCATCACCATAGCTAAAAAGATTGCGGCATAACCCGGCATGACATGCGACAACCCGCCGAACTCGGCAACGTTGCGAGTGTGACGCCGCTCATAAATTATTCCCACTAACAGGAAGAGCGCGGCCGAATAAATGCCGTGATTGATCATGTGGAGTACCGCACCGTTTAAACCGTTGGGATTGAGCGCGAACAGTCCGAGCATTACGATGCCCATCGAGGACACGGAGGAATACGCCACCAGTTTTTTAACGTCTCCATCTTTCTTCACCACGAAATACATTGCGGCCAGCGCGCCGTAGATGATCCCTATGATTGCCAGCAAGATCATTATGCTTCGCACGCCAAACTGGTGGCCCGTTCCGGCAAAGAAATAACTTTCGTCAGCCGATGCCGCAGGAAACATCGGAATGTTGAAACGGTAAAACCCGTAAGTGCCCAGCTTCAGCAGGATGCCGGCAAGAATAACTGAACCTGCAGTCGGCGCTTCTACGTGTGCATCGGGAAGCCACGTGTGGAAAGGAAACATCGGGACCTTGATGGCAAAGCCCAGGGCGAACGCGAAAAACAGCAGCACCTGCATAGCGCCCATGGGCATTACCGATCCCAGCGCCTGCATATACAGAATATTGAAGGTGCCTGTTCCATTCTGGGCTGCGGCCTGTACTGTGCTTGAAACCATTGCCGCTGCATCCTTGTTTCCCGCAAGCAAATCGATGGTCGCCTGGGTGATGTTGCTCGTTAGCGCAGTATCCTGAGTTAAAAAATACAGTTTCAAAACGCCGAGCAACATCACAACCGAGCCTACAAGTGTGTAAAGGAAAAACTTGATTGCGGCATATAAGCGATTTTCACCGCCCCAGATGCCAATCAGAAAATACATAGGCACGAGCGACACTTCGAAAAACAGGTAAAACAGGAACAGATCCATCGAAGTGAAAACGCCGACAACCGCCGTTTGAAGAAGAAGCAGCAAAACGTAATATTCTTTTTCACGCTTTTGAATGTAATTCCAAGAAGAAAGGGCCGCGATAACACCCAACAGCGTAGTCAGTATGATCAGCAGAACGGCCACGCCGTCGGCGCCCATTTGATAGCGCGCGCCGATCACAGGAATCCACTCATGGTCTTCGAGAAACTGCATTCCGCCAATCGCGCGGTTATATTTAATAAGAACCAGGGAAGCCACAAACGCTAGGCCGAACCAGGCCGTGGCAAATTTCTTAATAAGGCCGCCCTGGTCCTTCTTAAAGAGAACAAGGATGACGAGAGCGCCAAGCGTGGGCAGCCACGTAACGATGGAAAGGATTTGCAGGTCGTTCATAAGTTAATTGTACTCAGTAGTCGGTAGTCAGTTGTCGGTTGTTAGTGGTTAATCCTATTCCGTTGTTAGTGATCCGCTGTTCGTGGTCCATCTCTTGCGATGTTAATGTTCGTCGTCAGTCGATCATGGGACAGTAAGCCTGCCACGCGCCACTCACTACTGACCACTAACTACTGACTCCCGACCACTGACCAAAACGCGAAAAAAGTCTTAAATGCCTTCATGATGTCCGGCCCAAAAAACATAGCCACCGCGGCCACCAAACCTAGCACCATCACGAGTGCGTAATTTTGCGCGAAACCGGTCTGCGCCGCACGAAATACGGGCGACATCAAACGGGCAACAAACGCAGCCACCGCGTTAACTAATCCGTCAACAAAATATTGATCGGTTCCGCCCGTTATGCGGCTTAAACCTCTCGTCAGCCACGAACTTCCATTAACCGCACCATCAACTACCTTCGAATCAAAGGCAAACACAGCACGCGCGGCATCCATAGTTCGTCTCGTAACGGCCCATCCAAAAAATTCGTCAACCCAGTACTTGTGGTAACTGGCTTGATACAGAGGTCGCAGTCGCGAGGCCCATATATCCGGCAGCTGCGGGTTTTTTACGTAAAAGAGATAACCAAGTCCAATACCGATTCCGGCGACGACCAGCGAGATGATGATGAAGAGCCACTCAGTCGCCGTCTCGCTGCCGAGTCTCGACTCAGCCGCATGCGCAAGGTTAAACCCTTCATTGCCGTAGGGCGGCGGCACTTCAGGTGGCTCCGCTTCGAGTGTTGAGGCGACGGCATGCGTCTCAAATTCTACCGGCTTGCCATAACTGTCAACGAGTTCGTGCGGGCCAAAATTATGGGTCGCAGGATTCCATATGATCGGGTCAAGGAAATTCACGATGTTCAGCCGGCCGCCAACATGTTTGCCGCCGGTGAATGCGGTGCTAATCCCAACAAACCCTCCCACTACTGCCAGGAACGCCAATACCGCCAATGGCACCCACATAGATGGTGGCGATTCATGAGGCATATGCGCGCCGTGGTGGTTATCCGTCTCTCGTAGAGTTTGCGCGTGGCCCCGATCTTCATGAACTGGTCCCACATGTTCACCCGGTTCATGACGCGGACGATCACCAGCCGATACAATTCTCGCGTCGTGAGGAGTCAACCCTTTGTCATAAGAAGCAGCATGCGCTTCGTCTGCTTCACCGCCGGCGGGGTGATCGAGAAATCGTTCCCTGCCCCAGAAAGTCATGGCCACGAGCCGCGTCATGTAGAAGGCCGTGCAGGTTGCTGCGAGAACCCCAATGATCCACACAAGCCATCCAACCGGAATGTATCGGGTCGAGGCCGCGTTCCAGAGAATCTCGTCCTTGGACCAGAAGCCGCTGAACGGAATGATGCCGCAGATCGCCAGCCAGCCGGCCAGGAACGTTAAATACGTATACGGCATGTACTTCTTGAGACCGCCCATACGTCTCATGTCCTGCTCATGATGCATCCCGTGAATGACACTACCTGCGCCGAGGAACATCAGCGCTTTGAAGAATGCATGCGTCATCACATGGAAGATTCCAATCACGAACGCACCGACCCCACAGGCCATGAACATAAAGCCGAGTTGCGACACGGTGGAATATGCCAGGACCTTCTTGATGTCGTTTTGAGTGATGCCGATTGTAGCTGCGAATAACGCCGTGGCCGCGCCAACCAGTGCAACGACCATCATCATTGTTTGTGAATGCTGAAAGATAACGTTTGTGCGCGTAACCATGTACAAGCCAGCCGTTACCATGGTGGCGGCGTGAATCAACGCCGATACAGGCGTTGGACCAGCCATCGCATCCGGCAGCCAGACGTGGAGCGGCAGCTGTGCCGATTTGCCGCAGGCGCCAATGAAAAGACCGAGCGCGATCCACGACAGAAGCCCCCAATGTCCCAGTGTCTCGAGCGGATAGTCTTTCGCCTGCGCAAAAACGTCTGTGTACTGTGCTGTTCCGAAGGTGGCAATCACCGCGAAAATTGCCAGCGCAAATCCAAAGTCGCCAATGCGGTTGGTGATAAAAGCCTTGCGCGAAGCGTTTGCGGCCTCCTGGCGATCGAAGTAATAACCGATTAAGAGGTAGGAGCAGAGTCCAACACCTTCCCAACCGACAAACATCATCGGGAAATTTGACCCCATCACGAGCACTAGCATCGAAAACATGAACAGGCCCATGTAGGCAAAAAACCGGTAAAAGCCGGCGTCACCATGCATATATCCCGTTGCAAAAACGAATATGCACAAGCCAACGCCGGTTACGATGAGCATGAATATCGACGAGAGCGCATCGAGTTGGTAGCTCCATTCGATATCGAGCACGGAACTCCGTTGCTCCTCGTTAGCGCCGACAAGAATTGGACGGTGCCGTTGTTCGGGCGGGAGCTCAGCGAGTTTCTCTACTGCTTGTTCGTGAAGTTTGATTTCCAGCCTTTCGTGCGAGCCCTGAGTTTGGCGCACAGCGCCGCCAGGAATCCATGAAAACTTGAAGGCTCCGTCCTGACTTGTAACGTATGTCTGCGGCCATATCGCATGACTGCCGAATGCATATGAATAAACAGCAACGAGGGTAATCAGGAAGGACAGGGCAATCGAACCGACGGCGATTCCACCGATCACCTTTTCAGAAAAACGGAATTTTCGTCCGAGCAGCCCATTAACGGCCGCGCCGGCGAGAGGCAGAATTGGGACTAGCCAAATGTATCTATGCATCAGTCCAACGTCCAACGTCCAATGTCCAACGTCCGCTAGTCAAGTTGACTTTGGACATTGGACGTTGGACTACCATTTCAAGATATCAATCTCGTCCACCCAGATTGTTTCCTTGTTCCGGTAAAGCGCGATTACAATTCCCAACCCAATTGCAGCTTCGGCAGCTGCTACCACGATAACGAACACCGCGAAGATTTGACCGGCAACCGCATTCACGTTTCCGGTGTCCTGCATGTACCGAGATAAGGCGATAAAGTTCAGGTTCGCGGCATTGAGTATCAATTCGATCGACATGAATATGACGATGATATTGCGGCGCGTCAGTACTCCCGCGACGCCGATAATGAACAGCAATGCCCCAATCACGAGGAATTTGGACAGGTCTGGATGCTGTACCTTTTCCCACGCGGTCACAAATCTCCCGCCTGCTGCTTCCTGCAGGAAAAACGCAAACGCCGGAACAAGAAATTTAAGCATAGGGATATGCATCCGCCGTCAAATTATTGCGTCCGGCTGGACCGCTTGCAGCTCCGGATCACGACCAGCTTCCTTTTGCAAAACGTCGGGCGCCACATCATCTACCGCCGCCTCCTGTTTCAGCGTTCGGGCCAGCATTACGGAGCCAATAATTGCGACCAGCAAAAGCACGCTGGCGATTTCAAACGGCAACGATGCGTAGCGATAAAGGTTGTTTCCAAGTCGTTCCGTGTCTTTGGTGAGCCGTGACGAGCCGGTGGCCGCGGCCGCCATATTGTGTTCGCGAGACTCGCGCAGCCCGGCAGCAGCTGTGATCTGTGTGTCGTCTCTCTTCAGAAAACCTTCATAACCCACGTTGATTGCGTAGAGAAGTCCGGCCACCAGAAGCGCGCAAAAGATTACGCTGGTCGCAACCTGTCTCGGACGGTTAAAAATCTCTTCGCTACCACGTTCTTCGGAGCCTACGTTTACCAGCATGATCACGAACAGAAACAAAACCATCACACCGCCAACGTAGACGAGGATCTGGACACCTGCTATGAATTCTGCGTGGAGTAAAATGAACAGCGCGGCAACTGAGACAAGTGAGGAGATCAAGAACAGAGCGCTGTGAATGGTATTACGAGCCATCACCGTCAAGAGACCGGCGAAGATGGCTGCGATAGAGAAAACCCAGAAGAAAACCGCTTCCCAACCAGTTAAGATCATTGCCGATTGCCAATTGCCGAGTGCCGATTTGAGATTGTTGTCGATCCGGTCGCCGACTTGCTTTGTTTCAGAGCCTTGGACGCTGAGATTCGGGATCTAGCCATGATTTTGGTCAATTCATTTGCCTCGGCCAGCAGAGAATCTACCGCGTGCTGTTTCAACAGTCCGCCTTCAATTATTAGTTCCATCCAAAAAGCGCTCTCGTCCGCCTCTTCCTCCACTGTACCGAGCTTGGCAATGAATTCCGCCTTCGAACGACCTCGGCAGGCAGCCCTGTAATTCGCAGGCACGGCAGTTCCAGATCGCACTAACTGGCTTGCGATGGCCCGACCCTCAACGGTCTTAGGCAAAGCCGCAACCAGTTTCAAAATTCGCAACGCAAATTGCTTCGTGCGATTCTTAAGATCGTCAGCATTCATCCAGTTTGCCCGATAATTGGCAATTGGCAATTGGCAGTTGGCAATTACCGAGTGTACTTCACCGTTTCCCTCCCCTGCTCGAGCATTTCGCGGTTCCAGACAAAGCCGGCGCGCGAGTAGGTGGCCAACTCAAAGTCCTGCGTTAACTCCAGACACGACGTTGGGCAGGCCTCCTGGCATAGCGCGCAAAACATGCAGCGAGACGTATCGAAGATAAACTCGTCAAGCACCCGCCACGATAATTTCAACATCCATCGCGAGAACATCGATGCAATCTTCCGGACACGCGATCGCGCATAGATTACACGCGATGCAGAGCGTGTCATGAGTTTCCGGATCCATGTTCAGTCGCGGGGCGCCATGGAAACGGGGCGCAACGTCAGGTCGCACCTTCGGATACTGTTCCGTATAGATTCCCTTGCCGGCTACCGAATCCTTGTCGGTTAGAGCACCGATATTGTATTTGAGTGTGAGTTGCAGACCTTTTAGGAGGTCCACCATGAAAAAGCGTTTGAGCTTCTCGATGAACTTAGGTTTTGGAACTTTAACTAAAGGCATTTGTTGATTTCAGATTGCGGATCCCGGATCTCGGATTTCGGATTTTCAAATCAGCTCACATCTCAGCGTGGCACTGTCAGTTCCTCCTCAGTCCGCATTCCGCACTCCCCATTCGCTTTATCCTTCGCTGGGCGCGGGAGCAACGGCGGGAACTGCTGGTTTCCCTCTCGGAAGGTTTACCAACCTGATGTCTCTTCGCTGGCTCTTTAAATTGAAGTCTCGCGAGCGCCAGTTAATCCGGGCTAACAGCAGACCCGTAATGCCCAAACTTGCAAGACCCATCGCGATCATTAAGCCTTTTCCCGTGGCCGTCAGATTCAATCCCGAAGAAAGCGAGTCAATAGTCCTGAAACCACGCCAGCCATTGAGCCCCTGGATCACGAAAATTGACAGCGCAGAAGTCGCAATGTTAATTAGCGCCGACGGAATCAACCACTTCCAACCAATATCCATTAACTGATCGTAACGAAAGCGCGGCAACGTCCATCGTAACCAGAAATACAAATAAAGAACGGCCAACAACTTCGTGATGAAAACGAGAAGGCTGACTATAACATACAGATTGTGATAACCCTTCGCTTCGGTTAACCGGTAAACAAACGGAAAATACCAGCCGCCGAGATAAACGGATACGGCCACCGCCGAAACAATTACCATCGCCGCATACTCCGCCATAAAAAAGAGCGACCAGCGAAATCCGGAGTACTCCGTGTGGAAGCCTGCAACTAATTCCGATTCAGCTTCCGGAAGATCAAACGGCGCCCGATTATTCTCAGCAATGCCGCTCACCAGAAAGATCAAAAAACCCAAAGGCTGATAGAAGAGAAACCATATTGAGTCGCCGCCCTGTGCATTCACGATGCTCGACAGCGAAAGTGTTCGCGCAAACATCAGTGCGCCGATTAGCGACAGGCCCATAGCGACCTCGTAGGAGATCATTTGGGCGCTTGAACGCAAAGCCCCCAGCAGCGAGTACTTAGAGTTTGAAGACCACCCTGCCAGGATTAAAGCCAAAACGCCGACACTTGATACCGCCAGCACAAACAGTAATCCGATGTTAATGTCGGTGATGACACCCCAGTCGGGTGCAAATGGAATCACAGAAAACACGATGAACGCAGCGGCCACCGCGATGTAAGGAGCGACGAAGAAAATCCATCGGTCCGCTTTCTCCGGGATAAAATCCTCTTTGGTGAGCAGCTTGATGCCGTCGGCAATCGGTTGCAAAAGTCCCCATGGACCAACTCGCATTGGTCCAAGCCGTGCCTGCATGAAAGCAGAGATTTTTCGTTCCAGATAAGTCGCGTAGGCGACCCAACCCGCCACCAGCGTCACAATCAGACCTATCTGAATGAACGGCCAGACGACGTGGTTCACCGTCGGCTCACTGAAGTATTTCAGAAGCAGGTCGTTTATGAAATTGATTGGCGCGAAGAGCAGCATAAGACTTAAGGCGTTCTACCTGTCAATCTCTCCGAGAACGATATCGAGCGTACCTATTATGGCTACAACGTCAGCGACTAAATGTCCCACACACAGTTTCTTTAGTGCTTGAAGGTTGATCAGTGATGGCGGTCGCACGCGCACACGCCACGGTTGTGCGGTGCCGTCTGAAACCAGGTAGCAACCAATCTCGCCTTTTGGCCCCTCGATAGAATGGTAATAATCGCCGACCGGTGGCTTAACTATCTTCGGCAACTTCGCGTTGACAGGGCCGTCAGGCAGTTTATCGAGCGCCTGACCCACGATGCGCCGCGACTGTCTCATCTCTTCAAGTCGCACAAGATACCGGTCGTAAGTGTCACCGTTTTCCCCCAAAGGCACATCGAAATCCATATCGCCATATGCGGCGTAGGGTCTCGCCTTACGGATGTCCCAGGCCACTCCCGACCCCCTTAGAGCCGGGCCGGACAACCCGATCGCAACAGCGTCATCTGCAGATATCACGCCGATACCCACAGTCCGGCTTAACCAGATCCGATTCGCCGACAGTACCGTTTCATACTCATCGAGGCGTGTAGGAAAGTTGCTGACGAAGCGGCGAATGTCGGCTTCAAAATCATCGTAGGCATCGTTAGGCATGCCGCCCACGCGCCATGCGTGACACGTCAAACGCGCGCCAAACTGTCGTTCGAAGATCTTCAGAATTTCTTCGCGTTCGCGCAGGGCCCACAACAGTACCGTAACAGCTCCGATATCGAGCGCATGTGTAGCAAGCCACAGCAGATGTGAAGCGATCCGGTTTAGCTCAGTTAGAATTGTGCGCAGATAGTGAGCTCGGGGCGGGACGACCAATCCCATCATCTGCTCAACTGTCTCTACCCAAACGAGCCCATTGGAAACTGCGGCGATGTAATCAAGCCGGTCCCAATAAGGCGCGATCATTGTATACATGCGATTCTCGGCAATTTTTTCCATCCCCCGGTGGAGATAGCCGATATCGCAATCAAGGTCCATCACCGTCTCACCGTCGAGCTTGAGAATGACGCGCAGCACTCCATGTGTTGACGGATGTTGCGGCCCCATGTTGAGGACCATCTCGGGGCTGTCGAGAAGCGTTTCTCGTGTAGTGGCGATCTCTACCTGGTGCATAGTATTCAGGCTGCAGCGGGAGCAGGTTCAGCAGGAACGTAACAGCCGGTTACGCTCCACGGTTCAATAACCAATCCTATTTCTCTGGCTTCCCCGGTGCTCCGCTTATTTGCAAGTTGAGTAACGATTGCCTGGGCCGCACTGGCTTTGTTCCAAACGTTTCTTGGGGACAAGGTGTCTGTTAAGACGAACCCCGCCACCTTCGCCGCCTCGGGCGTGTCAAATACTTTGGCTTCGTACTGGGCGGCAATTTCTTTAGGCGTCATGGCAATTGGTAAATGGTAAATAGTGAATGGTGAATGGCGTAAAGAAGTGTGTAATCGGACGGTTCTGCTATTTACTATTTACCATTCACTATTTACTTGTCTTTAGGCATCACTTCTTTTCCGCTCTGAAGAATCTCCCTCATCATGCGTTCCTGAGGCACTGAAAGTATCTCCAGTCCGTATGCACGCCTTTGCTCTAATTGTTCACGTTGCACCTCTGTCATCTCCGGCAAGTGTTTTCTGGTCCACTCGTTTTCGACAAACTCGAGCGGATAATCTTTTCTTAACGGATGCCCTTCCCAATCAGGGGGCAATAACAGCCTGCGCAGATCCGGGTGATTTACAAAACCCACGCCGAATAGATCGTAGACCTCGCGTTCCATCCAATTTGCTGTAGGCCAGACCCCGGTCACACTATCAACCGCCACGCCCTCCGGTAACGACACCTTCAGACGCACTCTCTCATTCCTGGAGATCGAATAGAGGTTATAGACGATTTCGAGAGGCGCCGCTTGCCTCATCGGAAAATGGACGCAGGTTAAATCTGATAGGTAATTGAATCGTGTTTCAGGATCGTCGCGCAAAATTTTGCAAACTTCGACGATGCTCGAAGGTTCGATTCGGATCGAGACCTGCCCGATAAACTCCGTCGCCTCACCAATCGCACTATTAAATTTGGTTTTGAGTTTCCTTACCAGCGTGTTCTGGGAAGCATCTGTGGGTTTTGGCCCTTCTTCCTTCTTCTTGACGGGAGCCTTAGGAGCACCGGGCACTGCGGGACTGGGTGGTTCGGATTTCTCACCAAGAGACTCTTTGACGGCAGCGACTCGAGACTTGGCCTGCTCGACCATCGCGGCCTTCTCTGCGTCCGCTCCCGCCAATTCGCCGGCTTCGGGAATAGAT
>JBHENH010000006.1:436-53761 GCA_046262135.1 Pyrinomonadaceae bacterium | reverse complement strand
TGCGACGCCCGGTCGCCTTCTAGATCTAATGGAGCGCGGCGCCGTCAGTCTTTCGACAGTCGAAGTGCTCGTGCTTGATGAAGCTGATCGCATGCTGGACATGGGATTTTTACCGGCGATCCGGCGGATTCTGGCGATGGTTCCTGCAAAAAGGCAAACTCTTTTGTTCTCGGCGACGATGTCTTCAGACATTGAAAAGCTAGCGCGGACCACGATGAAGTCACCGAAGCTGATTGAAGTCAGCCCGCGCGGACAAGCCGCAACGATGGTTGAACAAACAGCTTACCCAGTCGCGCAGGAATCAAAAACTGCATTGCTGCTCGATCTGCTTGAGCGTGAGCGTTTTGAACGAGTGTTGGTTTTTACCCGCACCCGGCGCGGCGCAGAACGCCTGTCTCACATTCTTTCAGCGCGCGAACATAGCGTTAACCGAATTCATTCGGATCGGACGCAGCCGCAGCGAGAAGCTGCGCTACGCGGATTCCGCGACGGCCGGACACGAGTGCTTGTTGCCACTGACATTGCAGCGCGCGGGCTTGATGTTGATGCCGTTTCGCACGTCATCAATTATGACGTGCCCTCAGCTCCGGAAGATTACGTGCATCGGATCGGCCGTACTGGACGAGCTGGCAACGCAGGACGCGCGATTACCATCGTGACGCCTGTCGATGAGTTATCCATGCGCGCTATTGAACGGCTCACTGGTCAAACGGTGGAGCGTGTAGTGCTTCCAGGATTCGGCGGAAGGAAAACCGAGTCCGCTACGGGTAAGCCTTATACACGCGCAACACCACGAGCGGTTTTTACGCGGTCGTTTCGGCCGCGCCGCGCGAGTCGTTAAAACTAGTTTCAACTTTCAAGTTTCAGTCAGGTTTCAAACTTCCACGTTCGCGCGGATCTTGAGGCCTGAAATATGATTACCCAACCTGAAACTTAAGATCTTGAACTTGAAACATTTTCAAAGGAGCATCTATTGGCAAGAGACGATTTGATTCCGGCCGAGGGCACGATTATAGATAAGCAGCCCAACGCGTTCTTTAAAGTCCAATTGGACAATACCGAACACGTCGTGCTCGCGGCGATTTCCGGTAAGATGCGCAAGAACCGCATCCGCATCCTGGTTGGCGACCGTGTGAGTGTCGAAATGTCCCCGTATGATCTGTCGAGAGGCAGAATCACTTACAGGTATAAGTAACCCGTGAACGGGAAGCAGTGAGCAGGCGGGCTGCGTGGTAAGTGGAGCAATCGCGACTGCTGACTGGCAGCAAACGGCTATTTTATTCGCTCGATGTTTTCCGCAGGTTCGACGGTAATCGTCTTGAAGCTCGATACTCGTACCAGTCCGGGAGCGGAGCGTTTCGGTTTGGAAAGAAATTTGCGCAACGTGTAGTGAATCGCAACCTTGGAATCCTTCGCCGCCCTGCTAAATTTCGCCGCCAGCTGCGCTGCTTCAATCACGGTACGTTGAGGAATCTCTTTCCGGCTGCTATTTCGAACGACGACGTGCGAACCGGGATAATCTCCGGCGTGAAGCCACAGGTCGTTTGGTCGCGCTACACGAAAAGTCAGGGCGTCGTTATCGCGCGCGGTTCGCCCGACCAGGACTTCATATCCGTCAGACGATAGATAGCGCCGCGTGCCCGGATGGGCAATGGACGCTTTTTCTGTCTTATGAGTCGGTGCAGACTTGTCCCTTTTGTCGTGGAATGAAGCGAGTGCGCTCGCGTCGTCACTGGCAATCGCCTTCTCAAGTAGCATTTGTTTCTTCTCAAGTTCTACCAACTCGCGGTCCAGCTCGACAGACCTCCCGGAGATCTCTTCAATTGCGCGTTTGGCTTTCGTGTAACGCGAAAAAGCCTCGCTCGCCGCATCCTGCAAGGATTTATTCTCATCGATTTCGATGACTACCGCCGGCGAACCCTCAGCGTAATAATCATTGACAGTAACTTTGCTTCCCTGCCGCTGCGCATTAGAGATATTGGCCAATAACAGATCGCCAAGACGCTTGTGTGCCTCGGGATTACCGTGCGCGACCAAATCCTTTTGCAGATTAATCTTTAGCTTCCTTCGCCTGGTTATCTCCTTTCGCAGATTTGCTCGCAGCCTGGCAGCCAGGCCCGCAAATTCATGTTCGGTTTCCGCGCGACGATAATATTCATCGGCTGCTGCTGAAATAGACGGCGACTTCCCACGAACAACAAGAGGTTCCCGCAAAACCGCGCTGGCCTGAGCCTTTGGAGGGCGATACTGGCCACCCATTTGTTGGCCGTCACCCTTCGGTTTTCGGAGAGCGTGGGTAATACACCCTTCTGAGTTGAGCAAAAGTAGGTTTGCCGAGCGGCCTGTAAGCTGCGCGACCAGAACTCGAGTTCGCGTATCGCCCAAATCATCATTTACGGAAAAGAGAAATCTAACAATCCGCTCCTCTGCATCTTGCGTTACAGCTGCGAGCCGGGCGCCCCCTAAGTTCGCCCGCAGGGCTTGCGCGAAAGGTAAAGGCGTAGCGGAAGACTTTTCCATTTGTCGACTGGTTCGCTTGATCAGGTAGAGGCGCGGTGCGGCTGGTTCGACATTAATTAATAGGTAGCCTTCCGCCTTAACACCGAAGTCCATTGCCAAAGACAATTCGGACAGCTGGAATACCTTGCCGAGGAACCGCCCTGTCAGAATCGTTTCCAACTCAATTACGACATCTTTTAGCGTTTGGTGGTGCACTGGCGGGTTTCAATTGTCGGCTCAAGGGATAAAAGTAGAAAGGCCCTGCCCTGGCGCACAGAGCAGAGCCAATTCCATCGATTAAGCTGGCGTCACGCTCGAATCACAGCCGTTTGAGTGAAGCGATCGTGAAAAGTATTCCTTTCAGCGTCAAAAAATGTGTAAAGCAAAGGAATGCCAGCGAAGACGAGCGACAGAATGTAAATGGTCGCACCTCCTGCCGCTTGCCTGCCCGTCGGCACAAAACCGGTTCGCGCATCGATAACTCGTAGCGAAAGAAGTCTCATTCCGAGCGTACGGCCTGTCATCGCTGTGCTTATCGTCAAATAGAAAAAAGCTACGACAAGGCCGGTAACAACGGCATACATTATGACTCGCGGTTCTTGCCATCTGAGATCGGGTAACAGCGCCAGCGTAACGATACCGGCTGAGATACCAGAAACTACAATCAGATCCACTATTGCGCTGACAGCACGGGAAAAAAGAGATGCCACGTGAGGGTCTCGTCTGTCGAGGTCAAGCGCCGTCGGAATGGATTCCAAATAATTCAGTGCAGGGTCGTTCAAATCCCCGGTTATAAGCCTGCGCGGCTTCGTGATCCGTTCGGCTTCTTTAGGCACAACTGCAGGCGAAGTGGGAACAACCGCCAGGTTATGAACTCGTTCCTCGGGGAGACTATTACTCATGTTATCGCGGTATGCTATGGCGTTGGCGTCCGCTTCGTTCGTCATTAGTGACATATCTTCTCCATACTCCGGCTGTTCTTCACAATCTACAGCTATGGCAAGGGCATTACTGCCAAAATGAGAGGTTGCATGGGCACGTTCGATTCTGCGCAGAGCAGCTTCGACTAATGGATTCAATGGCGGCAGGTCAGCTGGAGGAATCAGTTCCAACAGTGGACCTTTTGAGGATTCCACGATGAGATCCGCGCCGGCCGCATTCGCTTCCTGTGCGGCTTCCCGCGCTCGTCGTTCTTGCACTTCCCGTACCCGCTCGCTTAGCTCCCTACGCCATTGCGGTATCGAACCTTTTGTGGCACTCGGAAACTTAATTAAGGAGGAAGTCGATTTTGGATCGCGGTTCCGCTTGGTTTTAGGGCTTCTTTTCTCTTCCAGGACGGTGGTTTGTACCGGCTGTCGTTGGCGGGTCTTGTCTGAGCTCTTACTGCGAAAGGCGCCGCATTCAGCACATTGAAGCGAGCGCTTCTTACAGAGCGCGCCGCATGAGGGACATCGCATACCAAGCTGCCTCCGAAGGGGTCCGTCTGAGGTAGCTGGGAGCGTTGCCGAAAACCGGCGCACAACTCCGAGCAACTCGGCGCGCATGGTATCAGGAACTACTTTAAGTGGTCAACGAGAAAATATAACAGCTGTTGGAGTTGTGGACGCGGGCAGTTTACCGTATTGAACGAGAGCGCGGTTGTGGAAAACTTTTAAAGCGGTGTGCGACCGGCGAAACCAGCTTCTGTGTCGTGCCACCATTCCAGTTGGTCGCCTTCGCCCAACTGCCAACAAAGTAACACGACACGGCCTTCTCTTAAAGAGGGAAAATCAACAAGGCCGCGTTCGAAATCCTTCAATTGCACACCTAGCGACTCCAACTGTCCCACGCTGGAGGTGAAATTCGTCAGTAGGCTGGCGTAATGTATCCCACTCGCCATTCCGCCGCCACCTTGTTCCGCGCCGGCAGAAGCTAACTTTGCCTCTTCGCTAAGTGTGGACAATTTTTTCCGAGAACGCTGAATCTTTCTCAGAATTTGACGAACCGAGGGTAGAAGGGCGTTCGCTTCGTCAACGGTAAAAAGCTTCATACTATTTGAAAATCGTGGCTCAGTGCTCGTCTGTTACACGGATGAATTCTGTCGACGCGTCGAATTGCTCGACTTCCTCGATGGTTGTCTCCAACACAACCCGCATGGCCGATTGAAAGGCATCGGTCGAGGTTTCCTGAATTTCGATTTGTTCGTGCAGGTATTGCGTCGGTTGTTGCTCCGGCATTTCGCGTTCATCGTAACGGGCGCTGTGAATTTCTTTCCGTACCCTATCGCCAATTTCTCCCAGGTCAATAAAGTAATCGGCCACGTCGATCAGCTTCGGGGCAGTATTCGAGCGAAATCCAGCGACTTCAACGCGGCAGCCTTTATAGGCCACTGCGTTTACAGCGTAAACAAAGTCTTCGTCGCCTGAAACCAGGACGGCCGTATCATATCGACCGGCAAGCGAAAGCATATCAACAGCGATTTCGACGTCGAGATTTGCTTTGCGGCTTCCGTCATAAAACGTTTTTAATTCCTTTTGAATAACGCGAAAACCGTTGCGCCTCATCCAGAGCAGAAAGCCCTGTTGTCTTTCGGCGCCAACATCCACTCCCGTGTAGAAGAAAGCCCGCAGCAAACGCCCGTCGCCCAAAAGCACGCGAAGGAGTTTGTTGTAGTCAATGTCGATATTATGAAAGCGAGCGGCATGGAAAAGATTGTTGCCGTCGATGAAAACGGCTACCCTGCCGCGATGTCCGAGTTGCCACGAAACATTATTCGTCGGATCAAAATTGTGCATATAAAGGCCACTCCAAATAAACTTTTAATTGTTTCTAGAATGCTTCGTTGTCCCAGATTGGTCAAGCGCAACCCACCGTGACCGTAGTAGGTCTGTTCAATCGTCATTATGTTTCAGTGCTTCGGGCCGGGGATTGAGGGACTGATGACAGATGTGCAGCAGATCATTGGCTCGCAAATATCTCTCCGGTGACGGCGTCCACGTATGCGGTTTTTACAGAAGCATTGTCCAGCTCCATCTCCCATGCGATGTGAAACTCCAGCGCTCCTGTCTGAGTTTTTGGACCCACAATATAAATCACCAGCCCCAGCACTTTTCCGTCTGTAACATGCGGCTGTTTGATACTCAGTTTATTCCCGTTAGCGTCCGTGTAGGCTACTTCCGCTTCATTTAATTTATTTATCGCTTCTTCTGCTTTGATTCGCACTGACATTGCGGCCAGCGCCGTTTGTATTCGGTCAGCATCGGGAATGCACGTACTACTGATATTCAGGATGCGACGGTCGGTCGCGAAATGAATCCGCAGCTTTCCATAATTTCCGCGAATGGGGTAGCGGAAGGGACGTTGCTCGTAAAGTGCGAGTTTGGACCCGTCGGGTTGATCCACTCTTTCGACGAGAGAAAGTTTGTCAGGGTCTGCACCAATCAGCTGCTGCCACTCTTTGATGAATCTCCTGAGCGACTCTCTTGTTTCTTCCTCGTTCATAACCGGCTGAGCCCCCACTTTCGGAAGATATAAGGGACTACTGCCGACCGCCGGCAAACTTGCGATCGTGGCGGTAACCGGTTGAAGTTCCAGGTCCCTGACGGGGGAGGCCCCAGACTGCGGTGAAAGCCTATTCACCACGGTCATTACTACATCCCGTTTAGTTATGTCTTCCTTAAAGAGAACCGGATAGGGAGGTTCATTTGCACGAGGTCCGGTGGTAGCCGGTGGCTGTAACGCAGCGCAACCTGCGATCAGCAAAGCAATGCTCACAAGTAAAACGCCTTTTGCGATTTCGGACTTGGCCATAAGCATGTAACCATCCGGTAGACTTGGAACGTCCGTGTTTTAAGATACGCTTGCGACGTATAATTCAATAATCTAGCGTCGCGGAGGTTTTGTGCCCAAAGATAACGAAAACGCTCCCTTTCAGTTCTCTGCCACTGATGGATCAATCGAACCACCGGCGCCAAGGTCTTTTGCACCTACTGAAATGGTCCGCTGCGAGAGTTGTTTGCGAGCAAATCCCCCCACACGTGTTAACTGCCTTTATTGCGCTGCATCACTGCCTGCTACTGAATCGACAATTGATTTTCAGAAGCCTGCACTACGTCCGCTGGAAAAATGGGAGCGCGGCTATAACAACATCTTTTTGCCACCTTCGGCAAATCTTAGCGAGGCCGCTTTGGCCGAGGCTGCGGACGCGTTGAAATTAGCGGTGGCGGATCTCTCTCGTATTTTGGCAGCCGATGCGCCCTTACCGCTGGCCCGCGCAGCAACCATTGATGAAGCTTCATTAGTTCGGCGTCGCCTAAGCAAACTGGAAATCAATACTGTCATTGTCGCGGACTCCGATCTTGGTCTGGGTGAACTCGCGCCGTTTAAGGTGCGTGCCATTGAGACTGACGATGCCGCTATCACAGCCCATCAAACGCCGGAAACGCCGCCTAAAGTTATTTTGTGGCCCGCCGTTGTGTTGCTGGTGGTTGGTAGATTGATCGTCAAGCGCGTCGAACTAAAAGAGCAAAAAGGCGGCCGTGCGGAAAATCGCATCTCGGATGCGAGTGAATTTTTCAGTGACGAACTAGTATTGGAGTTGTATACAAACCAACAACCCCTGCCTTACCGCATTCAGGCAAATAGCTTTGATTTCTCGTGCCTTGGGGAACGAAAGGGGTTACTGGCACACCAGAACATGTCGACATTGGTAGATTTGTTTCGCACTCGGGCGATTAATGCGGAATTTGACGATTCATATAGTTCACTGCGACAGGCCCTGGATGCCGTTTGGCCGTGTGAGCAGCAAAACGAATCTCGCGGCTGGCGGCGCGAGGGTCCGGGAAGACTCAGTCTCGGAACCGTCAACGAGATCAGCAACGAAAGCCAATTTTCGAGATACTCGCGCCTCCGCTTTTATTTGAAGAGGCGCAGTGACGAAGCATGAAAACGCGTAACCCCATTCCTGGCAGCCGGCAAGCGCGTAATCATAAATCGGTTGAACCGCCTGATGATTCATATAGCGAGCGATCTGCCGTCCATCAAGATCAAACCAGGACGATTTACGGATTAACGCCCGTACTGGAAGCGCTTCGCGTGGGACATACCCAGCTCGAACAGATTGCCATTGCGGACGGCGCCCGTCACGCGCGTCTCCGAGAGTTGCTGGAGCTGGCGAAGCGAAATAAAGTTCCGGTCCGTCGGGTGCCGAGGCTGGCGCTCGATCGCGCGGTCCCAGGCGTGACGCATCAGGGTATCGTTGCCAGAACCGCCGCATCTGCATACAGGGATGAGCACGAACTGCTCGAGGAATTGCGTTTTCAGGTTAACTCGGCTCACAAGCCACTGGTCATCGGTTTAGATGCCGTGGAGGATCCACGCAATCTCGGAGCGATTTTACGCACCGCGGAATGTGCCGGGGTGAGTGCAGTATTCATTCCTGAACGTCGTGCTGTGGGGCTGACCGGGGGCGTTGCCAAGGCCGCTGCGGGCGCACTCGAACATGTTGCGGTAGCTCGCGTCACAAACCTGGTCCAGTTAATCGAGCAACTGAAACAACTCAATATCTGGGTCGTCGGAGCGGCGGCTAATGGCACTTCTAATTACACAGACTGGGATTGGACGGTCCCGAGCGCGCTCTTTCTCGGCGGCGAAGGTCACGGTCTACATCGACTCGTGCGGGAACGGTGCGACGCACTTGTTCGTATTCCCTTGCGGGGGCAGATAGAATCGCTCAACGTTTCGGTCGCTGCTGGAATTATTCTTTACGAGGCCCTGCGACAGAGAGCTGCCGCCGGTTAAAAATGATGTCGGTACACCTGAAGCGTGATCGGAGGTAGAAATGTTTTGTCCAAAGTGTGCAACGCAAAACCTTGATGGCGCCAGTTACTGTCGCTCCTGTGGAGCAAACATCAGCCTGATTCCCCAAGCGCTAACGGGCCAGTTAGCCCGAGACGCAGAGGATTATGATGAACCAATGAGCAGGCGCTCACGACGAAGAGATCGAGACAAGCCAAGTCTGGAGCGCGCATTCAAAAATGTTTTCATGGGAATCGCCTTCCTGCTTGTGGCGATAGCGCTTGCGTTTTCGCGGATGGGTGGTAGTTGGTGGTTCTGGATGCTAATCCCCGCATTTTCAATGATGGCAACAGGTCTTGCACAGTACGTCCGTGTTCGAGAGAGCGAAAGACGAGTGTCGGTTGGAGAAGCGGCCCGCCCACCCCAATTTCGGCCGTCCAGCGCGGAGGCTTTTCCGTCTCGCAACACGGGCGAGCTAATCGCGCCGCCACCTAGCGTTACTGAAGGCACTACACGACACCTCGGCGCAGAAACACCTACAAAGCATCTCGAGACGCCGAGTGAAGTTCGAAAATAAGCTTTTTAGGGGTGACGTACTTAGTTTATAAAAATTCCAGTGGGCGATGCTCCGGTCTTTTCGGTTATAGAGGAGCATCGCCTTGTAGTTTCTGATGAAAACAAATCAACAACGAATTTGTGTTCCGATCTGCGAACCGACCATCGACGCGTTGGAGCGAGCGGGTCTCGTGGCTGCCGAACTCGGGGACTTAATCGAAGTCAGACTCGATTGTCTCGGGTCGTCTGAAAGTGCTGAATACTTCTCTAACCTCAGTCCAGTTCTCAAGAAAATTCGGAAACCCGTTATCGTTACTCTCCGGCCCGCCGAGCAGGGGGGTAAGCGACAGCTGGATGCTAAATCTCGATTACTTTTCTGGTTATTTAATCGTCCGGTCGCCGATTACTTTGATATTGAATTTGATGTCGCAACGGCGCCTTCACTGCTCGAATGTGGCGAGGATTTGGATTGGACCCGGGTTATCTGCTCGTACCACAATTTTGTTCGCATCCCTGACAATATCGTGGAAATCTACGAGCGGATGTTAAAGGGTCCGGCCAGGATCTTAAAATTTGCAGTGCAAGCAAATGACGTGACGGACTGCATCCCGATGTTTCAACTCCTGGGGCGCGCGCGGAAAGATGGAATTGAGATGATTGCCATTGCTATGGGCAGTGCCGGAGTTGTTACGCGCATTTTAGGGCCCGCGCGCGGCGCTTTTCTGACTTACGGGGCTCTCGAAGTGGAAAACGGAACAGCCCCTGGACAGATTACAGCCCGCGAATTACTGGATGTTTATAGGGTTCAAAATATTAATGAGGAGACGGAAATCTTCGGTGTGATCGGGGAACCCGTATCCCACTCTTTGTCGCCATATATGCACAATGCGGCGTTTGCTGCTCTGGGCATTAACGCGGTCTATGTTCCATTGCAGGTTCACTTGCTTGAACCATTTATCCGAAGAATGCTTATTCCTGACACAAAAGAAATTGATTGGAATATACGCGGCCTCAGCATAACGGCTCCGCACAAAGTCCCTGTAATGGACCATCTGGGTTGGACTTCACCCGCCGCGAAACAAATTGGTGCCGCAAATACGATTCGGATCACTGGAAATCTAGTCGAGGGCCATAACACCGACGGCGACGGATTCCTAAAGCCGCTAATGGCACGAGTAGGCCAGTTACGCGACGCACGCTGCGCCGTGATTGGGACTGGAGGCGCTGCGAATGCAGTTGTGTGGGCCCTGACCGGCGAAGCCGCAAGCGTGACCGTGTTTGCCCGGAACGTTCGGAAAGCTCAGGCCCTCGCCGAAAGATTCGGCACTCGCTGGCAATCGTTGGAGGCAGCGGTGTATGGCTCATTCGAGGTAGTAATAAACGCTACACCCCTGGGAACGGCTGGAGAGCTGGAGTCCGAAACGCCCGCCACGGCTGATCAGCTCCGCGGTGCGCGGTTGGCCTACGACTTGGTTTACAATCCAAAGGAGACAAAATTCATGCAACTGGCGCGCGACGCCAAGTGCGATACGTTGGGCGGTTTGGGGATGCTGGTGGCCCAGGCAGCAGAACAGTTTCAGCTTTGGACGGGAATTTCGCCTCCTGTGGATGTAATGCTTGAGGCTGCAGAACGAGCGCTGAAATCGGAACATGAACGAACGTTATAATCGGCAGATTCTATTCGCCGGCATCGGCGAAGACGGGCAACGGCGCTTACTGGCATCTCGAGCGCTGATTGTCGGTTGCGGAGCCTTGGGTTCTGCGCAGGCTGAGAGTCTGGCCCGCGCGGGAGTTGCTCGGCTGCGAATAGTGGATCGAGATTTCGTGGAGCCTTCAAATCTTCAGAGACAGACAATGTTTACGGAACGCGATGCGTGCGATCGTGTGCCGAAAGCAATTGCCGCGGCCAACCACATTCGCGAGATCAATAGCGAGATCGAAATCGAGGCTGAAGTTTCAGACGTAAATTATTCAAACATTGAGCGACTTATCGAGGACTGCGACGTTGTGCTGGATGGAACTGACAATTTTGCCACCCGATATCTCATCAATGATGCCTGCGTCAAACTGGACGTAAACTGGATTTATGGCGCGGCGGTCGGATCGTATGGCGTTACGATGACCATCCAGCCGCATCATACTCCTTGTCTGCGTTGTATTTTTGAAGAAGCGCCGCCCGCGGCCAGTGCGCCGACGTGTGACACTGCCGGTGTGATCATGCCGATTATCAGCGTCGTTGCCGCTGTTCAGGTGGCAGAGGCCTTGAAGCTGTTGTCCGGACGAAAGGAGGACCTTCACCGATCGCTTATGCAATTTGACGTTTGGCGAAACGAGTGGCGGAAAATCAATCCGGGAGCGCCCTCGCGCGACTGCCCAACATGTGCTCAGGGAGAGTACACAACGCTCGAACCCGCTTCCGGAGAATTTGCTGCGGTTTTGTGCGGACGCAACGCGGTCCAAATCTCCCCCGGCCAACTGACGAAAGTTGACTTCAAAGAACTGGCGACGAAATTGCAGGCAACTGGAGACGTGAAATTTAATGAGCATCTTCTACGCTTCAAGACAGGGGAGTTTGAAGTAACGGTATTTCAAGACGCGCGATCGATAATTCGAGGGACGAGTGAGATCAAAACCGCCCGATCGCTATACGCTAAGTACATAGGAAATTAAACTGAACTGTGAAGCTTAATAAAATGTTTCAAAGAACATTAAGACAAGAACTTATTGGTTTGTTAGTCGGGTTCATATTCATTACCGGTTCATCTCTTGCAATACACGCGGGCCAGCCGGTTATCTGGGAAACAACCGGTCGAGCTGAATTGCTGAAAGGCGATGCTCGCGGCGTGTCTATCAGCGATACCGGGATGCTGATGTTAGCGCCCCGCGTTAGCGAGCTATTCAACACCGAACAAGCGTTCATCTGGTCCAGTGCAGTCGATAATCAAGGCAACATTTATCTCGGCACGGGCCATGACGGAAAAATCTTTCGTGTTTCGCCGGACGGTCGCGGCTCGCTGCTGTATGACGCGCCTGAACTGGACGTGACGGCGTTGGCTGCGACACGCGATGGCGCAATCTATGCTGGAACCTCCCCCGATGGGAAAGTTTACCGCATCACTTCAGATGGGCACGCGGAGGTGTTTTTTGACTCGGCTGATAAATACATCTGGTCGTTGGCGCTTCTTACAGATGGATCGTTGGCCGTAGGCACGGGCGACAGCGGGAAGCTTTATCGGGTGCGAGCAGCGGGCGCAAAGCCTGAGTCGTCCCTCTTAATCGCCACCAGCCAGACACACGTAATGTCCCTGGCGGTTACTCAGCAGGGCGACTTAATCGCCGGAACGGACCCTGGAGGATTAGTACTCCGCGTTTCGCCGGAGGGAAAAGCTTTCGCGCTGTTTGATTCGCCTTTGCGTGAAATACATGCGATCGCACCCGCCAGCGACGGTTCGATTTATGCGCTCGCCCTTAGCGAGGCGGCATCTGGGCGCCAGTCTTCACCGGCGGTACCCGCGTTGCAAACTGCCGAAGGTGGTAACACCCCGGCCACGTCGGTAACAATCACACAGATTGATGAAAGTGGCGCCCCGATTCAATCGGCCGCGCAAGCCACGCGCAGCCGCACCGACACCTCCAGCGCTCGCAGCGCCGTCTTCCGCATTCTCCCTGATGGTGGGACTGATGTGATATGGAGCTCGTCATCTATCACAGCATTCGCTATAGCTCCCGGTTTGCAATCCGGAAGCGTCTTAATTGGAACCGCCGACAAGGGCCGGGTTTACTCGGTAACAAATGACGGACGCGACACCCTTCTTTTACAGTCCACCGAAGGCCAGATTTCATCCTTTCTCGCCCGCTCCGGCGAGATATATGCGGCCTCAAGCAACCAGGGCAAGCTCTTTCGTTTTGGCAAAGATCTCGTTGTTGAAGGGTCGTATGAGTCGCCAGTCCGCGACGCAAAACTCACGTCGTATTGGGGTCGTATTTGGTGGCGGGGGAGCGGTAACGTGGAACTGCAGACGCGATCCGGAAACGGCGAGCGACCTGACGCGACCTGGAGCGATTGGAGCCCCGGATATCGGGACCCGCAAGGGAGTCAAATCTCGAGTCCTCGTGCTCGCTTTATTCAGTGGCGAGCTGTACTCAAATCTGCGGGCACGCCTGGCCAGACCTGGATGGAAAACGCCAGTCTCGCTTATTTACCGCGAAATGTGGCTCCTGAGGTCCTTTCCATTACCTCGCTGCCGATAGGTGTGGGACTTCAACAGGTCGCCCAAATGCAGGTGGATCCCAACGTCGAATCGTCTGGGCTGGATCCTTCGCTATTCGGGGCGGTCGCTCAGGCTGCACCGCGACGACTCTTTCAACGGGGGGCGCGATCTTTCCAATGGCAGGCGGAGGACCGGAATGGCGACACGCTGGAGTACTCCATTTATTACCGCCCGCTTAACGAAACTCAGTTCAGATTGTTGAAGGATAAACTGCGCGACAACTTTTATACCATCGATGGCGCCACGCTGGCCGACGGTCGCTACATTATTAGGATCATTGCTTCCGATTCGCCGGACAATCCGCTTGGTCAGGCGCTTACAGGCGAACGTTTAAGCGAGCCCGTAGACATTGATAACACGCCGCCAGCGGTTAAGGCCGTGGCCGCGGCTCAACCGCCAGGGAATACTAACCGCGCGGTTTTTGACGTTGACGATGCCACAGGAAAAATAAAAAGGGCCGACTACAGTCTCGATGGAGCGCCGTGGAACCCTTTATTTCCAGAGGACGGAATTGCCGACAGTGGCCATGAACGGTATGGAATCGATCTGCAATCAATCGCTGCGGGGGAACATACAGTCAGCCTGCGGGCGTTCGACGGAAGCGGCAATGTGGGCACGCTTAGCGTAACAGTTCGGCGTTAGCTTATTTATGTCCGGCTGCACGATACGGTGCGAAATAGTGCGAAAGCGTGCGCAAAATCGGGTTTACCACTCAATAATTACGCCTGATCGAGAGATTGGGGCCAGTATATTCTGGCATCGTTCTTGCTCGATTTAGGTCGGCGCGACTCTTTCTCCCTCCTATCCGCGCTTTATAAATGCATGAGGAGGAGTGAAATTCGATGGTTGACTTGAAGCGAAAATTACTGGTGCTATTAATGGGCTCTTTGCTCCTGATTGGGGCGCCAATGGGGGTCTACGCCCAAAAACAGGGAGGCGACAAGCGTCCACCGAAGGACGACAACAAAGTAGTCGTCCGGCCGAAGGACGAAAAACCGCCGCCGAGCAACAACAACCAAGGTCGTGGGCAGGGGGACAAGAGGGACGGAGGTAGGAAAGGAAAACCTTAAAACGTTGGATCCAAATGGTTATCTTCTCGTAGCCAGATCTCCGGGCGCTGAGCCCCAGGCTTAAAGCAATTTGCGAGTTAGATTTTGGTGTCAATAACCCGTTCAACTTCGGTTAGACGGGTTTTCTTGTTGGATCGTAGGATATTCCCCCATAGCTATTACAGTGCGTTGCAACGACTGGCTAAAAACGAAGCCTGCGAACTAAAATTTGGCGCGAATGATTTGATGAGCTCCGCCGACACATGTTTCCGTCCCGGTCGACACAAACAGAAGCCTACACGAACTGCACCTCCATGCTCGCGTTTGTGGCTCCTCCGATAACGGCGCTAGTACTACTGATCTTAATCGCCGCGAGGGCGATTGTGGCTTGAGCGGTTGAAAATGGGCCCCCCATTCAGTTGCACAAACATATTAAGGGTGAGTGGCTGCTGGCGCTGAGCGGTGTCGCATCACTAATATTGGGCCGGCGTTGCTCTACCCGCAGTCTGAAAAGGATTCGCGGCGCGGACGAATACGCAATTGTAAGTAAGCGAGGAGAGGTGATGAACGGCAAGAGATTAATGTTTTGTAGAAGAAGTGTGGCGGCTCGAATATGCGTTACGCTAACTCTGGTGGGGTCTCTATTCTTTTTAGGGGCGTGTAACCGTAACAGCTCCTCGCCCGTGCGTTTCGCAACGACATCAGACCCGGGCGTCAATAACCCTCCAATTAATAACGGCCCTCCGGGAAGTTCAGGGGTTCCGGTTGTCTCGTATGCCGACGTCGTGAGCCGGGTTTCGCCTGCAGTCATTACGATTCACTCACAAATGCGAGTGCGTGCGCCGCAGCAGTATCCGTTTATGGACGATCCGATGTTCCGGCAATTCTTTGGTGACCGGATACCCCAACCACCTGCGGATCAACGCCGAGAAGGGCTGGGCTCCGGCGTTATCATAACCACCGATGGTTACATTCTGACCAATCACCATGTGGTTGACGGCGCTGAACAAATTAAGGTGGACCTAAACGACAATCGCACATTGGACGCAAAAGTCATTGGCCTGGATCCTCTCAGCGATCTGGCAGTATTGAAAATCGATGCTTCGAATTTACCTGTCCTCGCGCTCGGTGATTCGGACCGTGTTCGCGTCGGTGACGTCGTACTTGCGATTGGCAATCCTCTCGGCATCGGGCAAACCGTTACTATGGGAATCATCAGCGCCAAGGGCCGCCAAACGGGCCTTAGCAGCGGCAACTTTGAAGACTTTCTGCAGACCGACGCGCCGATCAATCAGGGCAATTCCGGTGGTGCGCTTGTCAGCACGAACAGCGAACTCATCGGCATCAATTCGCAAATACTATCGCCGTCAGGCGGCAGTATCGGCATTGGATTCTCCATTCCGTCAAATATGGCGCGCACGGTCATGGAGACGCTCGTAAAGAACGGGAAGGTTCGCCGCGGCCAACTCGGGATAGTCGTGCGAAAAATGAACTCTGAAATTGCATCAAGTCTCAACATGAAAGATGTAAAGGGACTGTTGGTGGCCGATGTACAACCGGGAAGTGGCGCGGATAAAGCGGGCATCAAGAAAGGCGATGTCATCATGGCCTTCAACGGCTCTGACGTAAATGAACCTAATGTATTCCGAAATGCAGTAGCCGGCACGCAGCCAGGGACAGACGTGAGGTTGACCATCTTGCGAGGCGGCCGCGAGCAGCAGATTCGCGCGACCCTGGGCGAATTCACACCGCGAACGGTGCCGGACAGATGAGATACCAGCCCAATAGAGCGATTCCATGGAGAGGCGCGAAAAAAACAGTAGCAGCTCTCTCTCATTTTGCTTGAGTCTGAAAGGGTGGCTTAATACCGTTCACTTGGCGCGTGACGTGGCCCAGGGTTCTACCTCGTGAAGCCGCGATTCTCGTGTTGAAATATTTTATTGGGCCGCCCTGCCGCGGTATTACAAACCTAATACGGACGCAATTTACAGCCGGAAAAGTACACGCAAACGATGCAACTTTTTCCTCCGTTTCTGAATCTTATATTCAGTTGTTTGATGCGAAATTATGCGAAATTAATAGTCACTATCCGCAGCAGTTGGCATTCGATTTCTCGAGGCAGCACCGAGAAATTAAGTGCACCCCCGACAACATTAACGCGATCCCGGCCTTAGCAAGCCAAGTTATGAACATGTTTGACTACAGAGGAGTTTTTAATGAAATCAATTAGAAAGTTTTCGCCCGTTTTTATCGCAACCATATCGCTTATTTTGGCCATTTCCGCTTTATCTTTTGGCAAGTCAAACAAGAGTAATTTCCCTGGAATCAAGATCAGCAACTTCGGGCAAATGGACGAGAATTTTTATCGCGGCGCCCGGCCAAAACCGGAAGATTTTCAAAAGCTGGCGGCACTTGGTATTAAGACGGTCATCGATTTGACGGACAACTCGAAAGAGCGCGAACAACCCGCCGTTGAAGCTGCTGGAATGCGGTACATTAATATTCCTATTGTTGATAGAGCCTATCCGACCATAGACCAGGCAAACGAGTTTTTGAGGGTTACTGGTGATCCAGCCACCGGCAAGTTTTACGTGCACTGCGCCGGAGGGCGACATCGCACGGGAGTGATGGCTGCTGTATACCGTTTCAACCACGATAAATGGAACTATGACCAGGCATACGCTGAGATGTTGCAGTACGACTTCTATACCAGCAACGGTCATGGAAAACAGCTGACCTTCGTAAAGGACTACTGGCAGCAATTCCAGGCAAACCATACCGATGAATCTGGTCAAGTAACTGCTGCTGCTCGCTAACCAATTAGCATTGTCTGCTGGAAAGGGCTGCTCTAGTTGAGAGCGGCCCTTTTCAGTTGGAGTTCTCTAAATATTCTTATTCAGATTACAGAGCGGAGATCAACTGGGGACGGTTAGCAGAAAATGGTGCCCGCTAGTAGATTCGAACTACTGACCCCTCGCGTGTGAAGCGAGTGCTCTACCACTGAGCCAAGCGGGCACATGTTTTTGTTTAGTAGCTATGATATCGCAACCTTTTTTGTTTCCAAAAGTTTAAGCGCTTCCTCATCCCTTCCCGAAGTTCCCGATTGTCCCGGCATTCCCGAAAAAGAGGCCAAGAATCTGCCATCCTCAAAACGTGCAGGCCGAGGAGCCCCTTGAATGTTGACCGCGAGTTGTGTAGTGCAAGACTTCTCAGATTTCCGCCAGTGAAGTCCCAAGCTTCCTATAGTCTCTTTCCGGTCACGAGGATCATTTGAGCCGGGAAACTCATTCGATTGTTGCGGAAAAATTCGCGGACCGCCCCTTGAACTTGTTTACCCAC
Source organism: Pyrinomonadaceae bacterium (assembly GCA_046262135.1). Classification (GTDB taxonomy): domain Bacteria; phylum Acidobacteriota; class Blastocatellia; order Pyrinomonadales; family Pyrinomonadaceae; genus PSRF01. The sequence continues at coordinate 36,273 of JBHENH010000006.1, read as the reverse complement.
AAGATCCGCTTGCGGTTCGTCAAGGGTAGCTAATTTCTCTCGGAGTGTACCGGAGGTCTCTGAACGCTGCTACCAAAATTTTTTGGGAGAGATAGGGCGGAAATTAAGAACTTTACCTGTCGTTCTGTAACGTCCGAAGCTCCGGCATTCTTGAGGAGTCCCGATAAAACACCAGACTCGGCGAAACGAAACGCCCCTGGTACATTCGGGTCGTCAAGCGGCTCATCGACATGACGAGCGACCACGTCGGTGACGGCGTAGGCGAAAGGATTCAATTCTCTCTTGTCCCATACTGCAAACGATATCGCGCCGTCTTGCTTTGTTACCCGCAGCATCTCGCGCAAAGCAGCAACCGGATCAGGAAAGAACATTGCTCCCAGCCGGCAAACAACGGCATCGAACGTCTTATTTTCGAAAGGGAGCGAGTCAGCCGAACATTGCTGAAACTTTACGTTCGTTAACCCGCGGCGCTGTGCCTCAATTTCAGCGCCGGCTACCATTTCAGCGATTACATCCGTGCAAGTAACCGAGCCCTCTGCTCCGACGGTTTCAGCAATAGTCAGCGACGGCTCGCCGGAACACCAGCAACATCCAACACTGATTGCCCTTCAACGATGCCCGCATCCTCGATGAGCGCCTGTGTCACAGGCTGGAACATCGTTCGGATAGTGCTCAGGTGTTTTTGCCAATAGAACGCTGACTCGCGCCACTCGCGCAAAACTTCATTTGTCTGACTGTCCCCCGGCTTTGAATCCGAGTCACTTTGCGTTGGTACTGACTATCACTGTAACCCCAAATTCTTGCAGGTTCCGGCAATCCGCATCTTTTTAGGCTCACGAAATTTTCCCGCAATGATAGAGCCGCTGGCGCATTGTTGAAGTGAATCCTATACTATGGTCGTGGACTAAAATAGAGTCAATGGACGAGCCTGAAAGCCTCTGCTGCCGCAGGAAGAACCCGGTATCAGAATAGGATATAAGACGTGATTGCTGTGCCCCCTAGCCCTTTACTTTCTCGACCAACAGTTGTGTGTGGGAGTGCCGAACGGCATGTACTCGGCGAACCACAATTATGAACATGAGTCACGTTTTTCATGACGACGTTAAAGTGCAGCGCTACGCTCGATTCGCCCTCGCGTTTCTTCGCATGGTCATGGGCGTGTTCTTCATAGCTGTATTCTTCGAAAACTTGAACAAAGGGCTTTATAGTGCTTCAGGGTATGCCGGGTTGATTAACTACTACATAGAAAAGGGACAGGGCCCGCAAACACTAAAGTCAGTGATGTCATTTATGGCAGCTCACGCGAGTGTTGCCGGTCCAATTCAGGGTTTGACCGAAATTTCATTCGGAATTTTCCTGCTGATTGGACTTTTGACACGGCCCGTGGCGCTGGCTGCTTTTTTGTTTTTGACAACCTTATGGATTGCGGAATGGGGCACGGCCTGGATCTGGGAGTTGCTGGTCCCGATGTTTGTTGCCCTCGCGCTTACGATGGGCGCCGCCGGTCGCACGTGGGGAGTGGATGCCGTACTCAGGAGGAAGTATCCCTCGTTTCCTCTTTGGTAATTTTAAAGAGAAGACCCCTTTTCAAGCGAAATGAAAACAGGTGCTTCTTTAACTAGTTCTGCGAACTTCCAAACAGGCCAAAAGTTTTCCCTGGGCCTGGGTTTGACCAACGAATGCAACCTCGACTGCTCGTTTTGTTATCGCGATCCTGATCGCGTGGACCGACTGACGTTCGATCAGGTCCAGGAGATCGCGAAGAGTCTGCCTTTGCGCTCTATTAATCTGGGCACCGGCGAGAACGGAATGCATCCGGAGTTTCTCGCGATTCTCGACTTTCTGCGGACACAGCCGATCAAGCTGACAATCACGTCAAATGGACACAGCATCGCAACTCTGGATGACGAGCACGTTCGCAGTTTTCATGACGTGGAATTCTCGCTGGATTACCCGACGGAACATGAGCAGGACGCGCAGCGTGGCAGCGGAAACTGGAAGCTGATCCACGAACAAGCGGAGCGCTGCACTCGTTTAGGTGTTCCGGTCACCATCATCTCGGTGATGATGAAATCCAATTATCAGAAACTTGCCGAAGTAGCGCGCGTAGCTAAGAATTTTGCATCCCCATTGCGAGTTAACGTGTACCAATCAGTACGAAGTGATATTTATGCGCTGAGCTATGAAGAATACTGGCAAGGATTTAAAGAACTATTTGCGCAAACCTACGTGATTGCCATTGGCGAGCCGCTGGTCCGTGCCATGGCCGGCTTGCCTGCGCTTGCAAGTGAATGTGGTTGCGGCATTTCGACTGTGCGAGTGACGCCGCGGGCCACAACGCAGCCTTGTGTCTATTGGCCAGGACCGGGCGAGCCTTTATCACAGTTGCTCGCTGCTGGAGAACAAATAACGAAAACTCTTCCGTTTGCTGCCGCTCGTCTTTTACCACAAGCGTGCGAGCCGTGCGACTTCCGCGACACGTGTCACGGCGGATGCGCTGGACGGAGAGCGCTGCAAAAAGCTCTTGATCAGCCCGATTGCTATTGTCCGATAGTTCGCGGCGATCTTCCTCAAATAGAAATCGAAATGGCTTTCAGCCGTGATCTGCCAAAGTTAGGCAGCGCCTGCACGACAGTCGTGATCGCCCGCGACTGAACTTCGGTTCGTCCAATACACGGAGCCAACTCTTCATGTCTTTAACGTCGCTCCATTGCAATGCGCGCGAACGTTATCAGGATACGAGTCGCCGCCAGGATGGAGCCGCGCACCGTGCCGGCGATTTTTGAGTGCCCGCCCGCGCGACGCCGGTAGTCGACCGGCACCTCCAGTGTTCTGAGTCTCGCGCGGCCCGCGCGCATTTGCATCTCGAGGGGCCAGCCGTACGTCTCTTCCCGCATCCCAAGTCGTTCAAGCGCATCGCGTCTAATAGCCCGAAACGGACCCATGTCGGTAGACCGAATGCCGTAGAGTAGTCGAAGAAAGAAGCCGACCATGTATCCGGCAAACACCTGGTGCCAGCTCATGCTTCCAGCTTCGCGTCGCCCGCGCGTGCGCGATCCGATCACGAAGTCTTGCATCCCTTCAGCTATTGGCTTGACGAGTCGATTCATCATTTCAGGATAGTCACTGCCGTCACCATCCAGAAACACGACGATTTCGCAACCCGGACTGATGGCTTTCAAGCCCGCGCAAAACGCACGCCCGTATCCGCGTTGCGGTTCGCTTATCACGCGAGCGCCCACGCCTTCTGCAACCGTCGCTGTTCGATCGGTGCTTCCGTTATCAACCACGATTATCTCGCTGGCAATGTCGCGCGGCACGGCGGCAACCACTTTCGCAATCGCCTCTTCTTCATTAAGCGCAGCGATGACTACTGAGACAAAAGGCTTTTTCATCTGGAAACTCAACGCGCCGAGCTCCATAGGAGCGGAATATTTATAGCTATCAGCGCAAAATCAGATATCCCAGCTCCGGTGGAGCGACATGTAACAGCTGGTTGGATCAGTTAAGCTACCGCCAAACATGTCGTTCCTACGGAGCTGACGGGATTCGTTGGGTTCGCCTGTCTATAAACATGCTGTTCCTACGGGACTTCAACCAAACGATCAGCGCACCCAACAGTAGAGCGGGCACAAAGATCAGCGCCTTTATTCTGAAGACCTGGGTTTCCGTCCAATAAATCCAGGTCAGATAAAGCACGAAGCTGGCCACTGTCAGGTAAAAGACTGGAATTGATGGTACAAAGCATAAGAACAGGATCAACCATGCGAAGTACCACGGAAAGTGAGGCGCGAAGAGGACTATGAATACCGTGCCAAGCACAAGACTCCGTTTCAAGTAGCTGCGATCGTTGTCGTCCGGCTTGAGAATGGACCAAAGCGCAAGCGCTAACAGGGTGGCACCCGCGAACGAAAGAAAGACGGCGTTCGGCAACCTGACGCCGAGCACTCTATCCACCAGACCCAAAATGAAAAACTGTTCGCCATCGACGATGCCTCGCTCCTGAGCATAGCCAGGCATAAACCCGACCACTCCCAGCGGGCCTACGCCGAGATAAGGCAAATAGCCGGCAACGATCGTCACGACGAGAGCAACCGGCATCTTCCAGCCCCAGCGTTTGTACAACGCGGGGAACAAAAGTATCGGAAATAGTTTCGCCAGCGTTGCGAGCCCAAGCGCGACTCCTGTGGTAGTTTCCCAATTTCGTCGCCTCGCCAGCAATGCCAGCGCAATGAACGCAAAGGCTAAAGGATCGACATGACCACTGCCGGCAAACTCCCAGACCGCCAAGGGATGCCACGTATAGATCAGAATGCGCTGACGCGGCATCCCAAACGACGCGAGCAGCTCCATCAGAATCCAAACAGTAAACAATTCGAATCCAACGATGGTGAGTTTCATCCAGGTCACTGATTCGCTTATGCGCGTCGTCAGGAAATACATGACCTCAGCGGCAGGCGGGTACATCGTGTGCGCGTAATCACGGCGATTGATCTTTGAATAAATCTCTTCATCTCGCAGGCTTTGAAGGTGCTCGTCGGCAGGAATGTAACGATAAGGATTAATACCTGCCGCCTGAACACGCCCGTCCCAAACGTAGCGATAAATGTCGTCGGAAAGATACGGCGGTGCAAAGACGATGCTGAGCCGGAAGATACCGGCGAATAGCAGCACCATAAGCAAAGTTGAGCGCGCACCGCGAGCGCGAACGATCAGCCAGACCGCAGTGAGATAAAGTGCAGATTGAGCCAGGGCCAGTTTGATAAACCAGACGATGTCTGTGGGGCCTCGGGAGTGAAGCCCGATTCGGTAGAGCACTAACAGAATAACGCCGATTCCCGCAAGCAGGACATTCGTGACGATCAGCGCTGTGCGCGCACGTGACGCAGTCGCGATCATGCTTTTGTCTTTGCAATATAGGCCCCGGGTCTGAAACGCTCGTCACTATCTGTGGCGATCAGGCCCGCGAGATAGTTACGCGTATGAAGGGCTTGAAAACCGCCGCCAAACTGCGCACTGCCATCGCGACCATCTGACAATAAGGAGAATTCCTGACAAAGCAGGCGAAGAGTTGCTGCGTCGTCTACGTCGTACCACACTGGCAAAAGGTCGACAGGTAGTTCAATTTCTGCCGCACGCTCGATTGTATGAGCGAGAACGTCAGCGGTACTCCACGCGATTCGCTCGAATAGGTAGTCATGCGGTCGCGTCAGACCAATTAGGTAATAACCTCCATCCTGGCTGGGGCCGAGCACAACTCGGTCCCCCTCCTGCGCCAATAAGGACGCTGCAGTCATCAATATTGCACCCGGCAGCGTCGGGCTATCGGAGTTGATTAGGCATACCGAATCAAATCCGTCACTAAGCAGTTCAGCAGCAGCATTGATCAGTCTTTCACCGAGCGTCTCACCGCGCTGAGCCAACAATCTAAGGCCAATCGGGACTAAACCTCGTAACAACTCTTGGGTCTCCGCCGGAGTGTACAGCACCACAGCTTCCCTTCCGTCTCCATTCAGATCACATAGGTTCATCGTCATGTCACGCAAGAAGCACATGCTTAGTTTCGCTGCTTCTTCTGGAGTCAGCGGCGGAGTCAAGCGGGTTTTCACCTCGCCCGCGAAAGGCACCTTAGCCATCAGTGCGAGCGCACAGCGCGGCCTAATCGACGGTGAACTCGGTGTGAGATTGTTATTCATTCGGCGGGGGCAACCTATGTTCTGGAAAAGTTGAATAAACGCTTCAAAGGAAGCTCACAAGAATTCCAGCGGCGACTGCCAAAGTCCATATTGATGCTGCCACAACGGCAGAGACTTTCCAGTTCGTCGAACGCATGATAGTAAGCAGCGACGGCAGGTTGATCGAGGGACCAGCGATCAGCAGAGCCACCGCGGCGCCAATCGGTGCCCCTGACGAAAGCAGTATCAGCGCCAGCGGAATCTCGAAGAAAGTCGGCAACGCCAATGGAACAGCAAATGCCGCAACGATAAGAATTGCCAGGACCTTCGCGGCAGTTGAATCAAATGTTCGGACAGGAATCATCTGAGCAATAATCATTGAAAGTAGTACTCCAATAATTATGACCGGAAGCACTTGCACGGCGACTCGCGCGCAGGCGCGCAAAAAATGAAGGAAGTCTGCTGGGCGGGCCTCGGCCTGCCAATTATCAGCGTCACAGTGAACTCTGGTCTCGCCAAGTATCCTGTCAGCGATGATTCCAGTGAACAGAACCGCCGCCATGCTTACACCGAGGCGCACCGTTCCGACGGCGTAGCCGAAGAGCATGAAAGTAAGAATCAACGCAGCAGGATTCAGAACTGGCGCGGCGATCATCAATCCGAGCGATGGCCCAAGCCGCGCAGAGCGCTCATACACGCCGGTGAAGATTGGCGCCACACAACAAGAGCACAGCATCAATGGCGCCCCCGCAAGTCCAGCGATTGCTTGTGAGCGCAGCGAGCGGCTTCCCAGCAAGCGCGCTAACCACTGGGGTGAGACAAATGTGCTTACCGCTGCACTAATCAGAGTGCCAAAGAGCAGTGCCGGCCAAATAACAAGAAAATAATTTACCGTTCGCGTAACGACACCGGCTTCCGAAGCGCCGATTCGCGGAATAACGCTACCCCGCGGAGTGAACACTCCTGTGGCGGAAACTTTCCCAATCACCGTTAACGCGGTTGAGCTCTTGTAAGCGATGAGCGCTCCAACAATAACCAGCACTGGCAATACAAAATAAGCGGTGCGCTGTAGGGCAGTCAGCGATGCTTGTCTTCCTCGCTTATCTATCTGTTCTGGGCTCATGAGAGATGCCTATTAGTGATCGACATGGAAAATCAGCCTTACTTTATCAGGAATAATTCGCTGATCAACTCCACCCAAGCCTGTTCCTCGCGCCTAGGTTCAAAAAGCAGCTCAGCTTTTCACGCCGGTCTCTCAATTCAGCGAATATTCCGTGGAAGTCTCCATTCGTGTCAACAGTCGTTCAAGCTGTTTAGTATTGCCGACGTCAAAATAGCCGGGATAATCTGCGCCCTAGAATGCCAACATTGCCATCGGTACGCGAGGCGAGAATAGGAACGGAAGCGACGATCGCCTCTGACAACACGTTGGCCCCCCTTCCATGCGAAAAAGCACACAAACACGGCTCTTCTCCAAGATGCGGCGAGCCATTCATAGCGCTGATATTAAATTACCCCCACTCTCTCGGCATGTCGTATTGCTTCGAGGCGAGTATGAGCGTCAAGCTTTGTGAGAATGTGTTTGATGTGATTATTCACAGTAGCAGAGCTGATGTTGAATTGATTGGCGATTGCTCTTGTGCTGTGGCCCTTTGCCAGACTTTTTAGGACCTCAACTTCACGAGAAGTGAGCCTTACGTCGATGCCTGACGTGGGCGCCGAAGAACTCGTTGGTGCGTCGTTCGGACCGCTTCTAGCTTGCGTCCGTACAAATTCGCTTAGTGCCTGTTCGAGTCGCTTCCGCATCTCGCGCGGGCGGACAATGTGAATAGCATAGCGCGCTCCTGAGGCAGGCTCGCTCGCGATCAATATGGACAGATTACACCATTGCTTGCCGGTTATTGTTTGAACTCGCAAATCGAAATTCACCAGCGGCCGATTCTCTTGCGCTGCGCGCTCAATCACGCAACTTTCGGAACAAACTACTCCATTCTCATCAGAGCACTGAAGAATCTTATGGCACGGAACGCTTATCGCCTCTGCTTCACTTAGCCCAAACAGTTCGGCTGAGGCGTTGTTCCAGGCACAGATTAGCCCGGCGGCGTCAACGGCGAACGCCGCATCCGCTGTTCCCTCGACTAACACAAGAAATTGTTTCGAGCGCACGGTGGGTTGCCTCAGTGAAAAATGACTCACATAGGCCACAAAAATGAGCCGAATGGATTATTGACGAAACAGGCCTTAGGATCAAGTATGTCGCGTCTCATCTCATACCCCAGACATTTCACCTCGCTTAGAAACATTGTCTGGTGGTCAGAGGACAACTCTTAGATTAGGCAGCGATTTCTGAGAAAACCATTTCACACTGCCGAGTGATTAGGTGGGAGCTAGTCCCGGCAACTTCTCGACTGCAAACGCTCCGCTTTTCTTAGGTAACAAGATAATCAGATCCCAAGGCATTCCCCCCGGGAATTGTCGTCACTCTTTTCGATTTCAGAAGGGTACTGACCGGCTATTTCTGATCCGTGCCCACTTCGTCCGGCTAGATTAACAACGCATTTGCTTCTGACGGTCCCCACGTCGTTTGGATTGTTCTCAGCGCGCGCGATCAAATCAGACGCACTTGCCCACCGTAGTTGTTCGAATGATGCAAAGGGAGCAATCACATGGACAAAGCAAAGAAGGATCCAATCATTTCTAAGACTGAGAAACCGAGAATAAACAGAAGAAACTTTGTCAAGGGCGCCGCAACGGTAGCAGTCGTAGTGTCGACAGTTCCCCTTGAACCGCTGCTGGGCGGTCAAGGGTCGATCGCCGAGGCCTCGACCATCGACTATGAACCCAACAAGCGTACGAATGACAGCTTCATCTATCGCAGAAATACGGCCGTCGCCAATAAGATCAACGTCGGCGAACTGCCAGACAATCTTGACAGGGCCAGGTACACGGACTTCAGCGCTCTTCACAGCAAAGCGCTGCGCCACGACGCCCTCGGTTTGCCGAACCGCTTGTCGTACCAGAGCCTAATAAATGCCCTTGAGAGTAAAGAGGACCAATTCCTGGCTCTTCAAAACGTCGATGTAGCGAACCCGAACCCACTCGGCGGACCCAATTCAAAGTTGAACGGTCCCGCGGGGTCGTTTGCGTTCGACCTGGAGGGTCTCGACTCACACGCCTTCGAAATTCCACCGCCTTCACCAACTGTGCGAAGTGCGCAGACGGCAACCGAACAGGTAGAGCATTACTGGGCGGCGCTGCTGCGCGACGTGCCATTCACTGAATATGGAAGTAGCTCCCTTGCGGCTGAGGCGGCGGCGGATTTGAATTCCCGTTCCTTTATTCAAGGCGGGGGAGCTAACCAGTGGCCGCGCCCGGTGACACCGCAGAATCTGTTCCGCGCACAAGTATTTCTAAACGACGGCAATGTCAACGGACCGTACATCTCGCAGTTTATGCTCCAGCCGACAAATTTCGGTGCGCAGCCACTCGACCAAATGATTCAAACGCTCGCGCCCAACCAGGACTTTCTGACCGACTTCATCAGTTACCAGAACGTACAAAACGGAGGACCCTCGGGTAACCCAGTCCCTGACGGAACACGCCGGTTCATTCGAAACGGCCGCGACCTCACTGCCTACACCCGCGTGGACGTGCTCTATCAAGCGTACTTCGTTGCCTTCCTCGTGCTGGCTCAATTAGAGGCACCGCTGAACCCTGGTAACCCGTATATTGGCTCGAGAACCCAAAAGCCTTTCGGTACTCTTGGTGGACCAGACGCTGCAGGGACGCTTGCGGAAATGGCCACGCGGGCACTCAAAGCCTCCTGGTGCCGCAAGTGGATCATTGACTTGCGTCTGCGGCCAGAGGAATACGGGGCGCTGGTTGAAGGGAGGCGCATCAACAGTACACCCAGACCGCAAGCAGCCAACGAGTTGCACAACGACGTCCTGAGCTCAGCGGTGTTGCCAAAGATCCTCGCGAAGCATGGGACGCACTTTCTGCCTCAGGCATTTCCCGAGGGCTCGCCGACGCATCCCTGCTACACCGGAGGCCACGCAACTGTGGCTGGCGCGTGCTGCACTGCCATAAAGTTCTTCTTTGACGGCGGTCAGAAGCTCCGGCCGCTGCTTCAAGCAAAGGGCCGCGACCTGGTTCAACCCACCTCGGATGGCCTTTCGCTAGTACCCTACGCGGGCGCGGACGCCAATGCTATCGATATCAATGGGGAACTGAGCAAGGTAGCGTTCAACGTCTGCTTTGGCCATGGAGTCCACGCCGGCATTCACTTCCGCAGTTCCAATTACTGGGGAGTGCTGTTGGGTGAGGAGGTTGCCCTCAGTGTCTTGAGGGACCGGGCCAAGTCCTACGACGAACCATTCACCATGAGCATCACGAAATTCGATGGCTCAACTGCGATCATTACCAATCAGAACGCAGATCCTGCGACGTTCGATACGCTTAGTGAGCCTTGCGTTGCTAGCGCTGCTTAGTGAGGCTAGCACTGCTAACCTACAGTAGGGGGCTCGGCTTTCAGTAACCTTTCTTCGTGGGGCGGTCCAGGTAGGTGGGCCGCCCTTTTTTCTGATAGCTAGGGAGTATACCTATGAATCAAGGTGCGCTCGTGGCTGGTTGAGTTAGAGGTGTCAATTTCTATGTCTACTCCCACACTCCAGGCGCTGCCGCCGCCCGAAGTTGCTACGGCTCGCAAAACAGCGGAGTTGGGAAAGGCACGCGGGTGAGTAACAACCGTCCAGGCCCGGCCATCCCAGTGGAGAATCATGGGACCAGAGCCAATTGCACCAACGGCCCAGACGTCGTTGCCGGCAGCAGCAGCAACTCCAGTGAAATAGGCGTCAGGTCCACCATCTCCTTCATAGCCAGCAGGCGGATTCGAAGCGCTTGAGGCATAGCAAAGCTTTTGAGTCCAGCGGGTCCCATCCCAGTGCCGAATCTTAGCGAACGTCTGGTTAGTGAAAAAGCCCTTACCCTGACCCACTGCCCATACGTCGTTACTGGCAGTCGCGGAAACTGCGGTAAGCCTTTCGCTGCTCAAGCCACTGCTTACATGTATGGGAACAACACTCCATGCGTTCCCGTTCCAGTGCATGGCAAGCGGCGCTCCCCCGGCACTGCCCACGGCCCAGATGTCGTTAGCGGATATTGCGGTGATACCGGAGAGCTGATTAGCCCCACCCGCGATATTGGGACTTGCCACCTGGCGCCAACTCGTACCATCCCAATGCAGGATGAGCGTCTCTAACGATGTTTCATTTTGAGTGCCGCCACGGTATCCTACTGCCCAAGCGTTGTTGGCTGAAAGCGCTGTCACACCATTAAGAACGTTGAGTTGGGTATCCGGGCTTGGGCTGGGGACGATACTCCATTGCGTTCCGTCCCAGTGCTCAATTAATGTTCGCCCTGGAGGGCCCCCACTGTGTGAAGACCCGACTGCCCAGACGTCGTTTGCGGCTGCTGCGGAGACGGAAGGCAGTTCACTTATAACATCATTGGGCGGATTCGGGCTTGGCACGATTGACCAGAGATTGCCGTCGAAGTGTTGAATTAAAGTACGTTTGACATACTCCGGGCCATTAGGATTCTGTGCCCAGCCCACAGCCCAGACGTCGTTTTCCGATACTGCGGCCACGCCCAGAAGTTGATTCTTAAGTGAGGTTGTGCCAGTGACATTTGCGCTGATGGCCTTTTGCCAACTACCTGAGACCGGCGGCACCACGTCTGGGCAGCTTGGAAACGTTTCGAAGCTGCCGGTAGCCGTGGCGCAACCCTTCTTGCTGCAACTCGTCACCTTATAAAAGTAAAGAGTTCCTGGCGTGAGTCCGCTAAGTGGAATATCGTGAAAAGTAACCTGACTTGCCGAGTACATCTGCGGCGCAGAGGCTGGCACCGGATTGCTGGTGCTGTACTGTAATAGGGAATCAGAGGCAATGTTGGTGTTCCATACCACGGCTGCTGAACTGGCGGTTTCTGCAGTGGTGTAGACTTGGGTAATTTTTGGTGCGAGGGGCGCAGCGATTCCCGTGGCGCCCAACATTGACACTGCCAGCGAGGCTAGCGCGAGCGGGACAACGATGTATTTGTGAATTTTTCTCACGCTAAAAGCGAGCACCCCTGGAAGACGATGCTCCTTCTCGATCGTTTTCATCATTTGTACCTCCCCTTTCTCAATGGTCACGCTTATGAAATTAGGGACAATGTTCCGACGAAGCGCCATTCTTTAAGACCCGAAACCCATCCTTTATGGATCATTTCAGACACGCGTAAACACCCCGTCCTCACGAGTGCTTCAGATTCACAGCCGAAGTCGCGTTTAAAACATTTAATATTTTCAAAACTAATTTTTATTGGGGAATTTTTATTGGGGAGAACTATCCTGCCTAACAATTGTTAAGTAAACATCGCGATACTTTTGTTTTGAAGTGTCTGGCGGCTCGGGTGAACGCACCGCGTCATTTTTTCTCTCGTCAATGTCGGGGTTGGCGGGAAGTGCAATGTGACACCTCACGCAGGCTTTACAATTAATAAAACGCTAGTCTGCCGTGGTCTGAAGCCAGACTAGATTCAGGATCCTTATACAAGTCAACAAGCCGGCGAGGTTTTGCGGATGGCCGATGTTAGCTGGTGGTTGCGTCAAATCTAAGAAATCAATCCTTGCGCTTTGAAACAATACGATTACTGGAGTAGGGGAGGATTGGCGCCAAGGCAACATGCGGCGGGGTTCATGAATCAGTTGCGTTTAAGATCTACCTACACCTAACCGAACGAGGCCGTATACTAGACCGCTTGAGGTGACTCAACTGACCCTGATTCGCAGATCTATCGGATCGTTTTTGATCAAACATTACCGGACTGTGAGATGCGAGCAGACCAGGCGGAAAGCGCAGCCGCAGACTATGGTCATATACAGAACCGTGGCAGGAAACGGTTGTCTGACCTCCGCGTTGGAGTGGTGACCAGCCACACCTGCAAGCTGTGGCTAGTCCAGTTGCCCCCTACTTTGGGCGTAAGTATGCTGAACAACAGACTGACTGGCCACGTAAAATCATTCAAGCTGAGGCGCTGGTATGCTCACACTACTCAAATTAGAGTTGGAAAAGTTGCTCCGTGCGAAAAGCTTTTACCTCTCCTTTATCGCACTGATTGGATTCGTTGCGCTGATGCTTTGGGGGTTCTACACCTATGCGGAGCGCAAGACAGGTGGGCAGGCCGTTGAGCAGTTCAAATATACATATGAATCGAAACAATACTTCAATGGCTTGACCTTCGCGCTCTACTCAGTCGTGTTTTCATTTACCTTACTCTTACCGATTTTCGTGTCCATGATCGCAGGCTCGCAGATCGCAGGCGAAGCGCGCGCCGGCACCCTGCGGATGATCTGTACACGTCCAATTTCGCGTGCCTCGCTCGTGCTTGCGAAGTTTTTGGTGACGGCGCTCCACGCCGGTCTCCTCCTCACCTTCTTCATTGGCTTGAATCTAGTGGTTGGATTGATTTTTGTCGGCTGGGGAAACCTGGAGCTCTATCCTGGTCCACTTAATCTCGTGGACGCGCCAGGAAAGATATTGCGCGATGAGGCACTAATGCGTTTCGCTTACGCCGCACTGTCGGGTACGTGGGCGCTTCTCGTTGTCGCCGCTCTCGCGCTCGTTTGCTCAGTCACCTTCGACTCGCCAGTACAAGCTACCGTTATGACAATCGCCGCATATTTAACTCTCTACATCGTCGGGAGGGTGGAGTTCTTCGAGCATTTGCGGCCCTACTTTTTCACGACCCACATGGACTTCTGGCGTGACGTGTTCAAGCCTGACATTCCCTGGCAAAGCCTATGGCACAACGCGTGTGTCTGCGGCGCTTATACGACCGGGTTGTTGCTGGCAGCAGTGGTTATCTTCGAGCGGAAGGATATCGTTACCTGAAATGTGGGTGAAACTAATCCTTTTGCTCCTGTTTTGTCTGATGATTGTGGGCGCCGTTCACTTCGCGCCGCCGCGTGAGCCCGAAGAGGTAAGTTTGCCGGCTAAGACTCTTGTTTCGCTTCGCCTGTTTACCTGGAATATCGGTTATGCCGAACTTGAAGATGACACACGCGCGCACAACAAAGACTTGCCTGCAGTTGCGGAGGTGATCTTACGTGAAGATCCTGATGCAGTTGCCTTGCAAGAACTGACGGGCACAGCGCAATTAAACATTCTGCTCGGACTCTTACACGGTAAATATCGCGGCGCAGTTGCGCAGCAGGGAAAGGGAGATCGCTTCGAGGCTGTATTGGTTAAAGATGTCCACGCAAAATTTATTCCGGTTGCCGTGGGCGCTCGTTACGCTCTTGCAGCTTCATTCCGAGCCCGACCTGACACGCCGGAGGTCGTGCTCTTGAGCGCCCATGCTGATGCGTTTAATGCCTCCCAACGAAGGATCTACACGGAAGCCTTAATAGATTGGACGGAAGTTCGTACAGAATCGTCTGAAGTTTTCATAGCAGGTGATTTCAACTTTGAACTCAAAGCTGCCAATGAGACAAATCTCTATACTGATAACGTGAAACACGACAGCGAATCGTATAGCCACATCCTGCGCAACTTTCGTGATCTGGGACGCGAAGCCGGCGATACAGCAATCAATGATCGGCGCATCGATTACATTTTTGGCCCAGCTAAACTTGTACAAGTTGGACGAGTCGAGGTTTTGCGTGATGCCGCAGTCAGCCGAATGGACCACTGGCCGTTGCTAGTGGAAGTAGGCCGAGCACGGGATCGAAGCCGAGCAACTCGTCAAGGACTTCAAGAAGGGTCCGCGCGCAGTCGACGCAATCGACCTCTCGGTCGCGCCCGGAGAGATCTACGGCTTTCTCGGTCCAAACGGGGCAGGAAAATCAACCACGCTGAGGATGTTGTTGCGTCTGGTTAGGCCTACATCTGGCGTGATCAAATTTCCGGTGCGTGCGTCGAGTTGGGAGTATCTGCGGGCGCGCTCGCGAGTGGGCGCAATAGTCGAGACGCCAGCGTTCTACGAGAATTTTTCTGGGCGCAGGAATTTGCAATTGCTGGCTTCGTTGTCCGGAGGGGTCCAATTGAAGCGGGTGGAAGAAGTTCTCGAGATGGTTGACTTGCGTGACCGCGCGCGAGATCCGGTCCGGGTTTATTCTTATGGAATGCGTCAGCGTTTAGGAATTGCACAGGCGCTTTTACCAACACCGGAACTTATCATTCTTGATGAGCCGACAAACGGTCTCGATCCGCAAGGAATACAAGAAACGCGGCAACTAATTCGGCGGCTCCGAGCTGAATTCAGGTTGACTGTATTGCTATCGAGTCATTTGCTCGCTGAGGTTGAACAACTGTGCAATCGGGTTGGAATCATTCACGAGGGACGTTTGCTTTATGAAGGCGGGCCGGATGCACTGGTAGCACCCACAAGCCGATTCAAAGTGCGAGTCGACGACTTGCCAGCCGCGACTGAGTTACTCACCAGGGAACCTGGCGTGATGGTTAGCCAGAATGGCGCTGCCTTTTTGCAGATTGATGCGGACGCGGAACGCATTCCTGCCGTGAACGCCCTGTTAGTCGCTCATGGGATCAAAGTATATGAGTTGACCCCGGCTCAGGAGAGCCTGGAAGAAGCATTTCTTCGTTTGACCAATGTAATCGCTGTGCCGCTCAACAAATAGTTTCGCTCGCAGCGAACTTACCGGCCCTCTGCAATGTAAGTTATTGGTGGAGCAGAGAGGGGATCGAACTCTAACCTCCGCATTGCGAATTAGATTACCGGCAAAAGCGTAAGATATTCCTTTTCGAAAATTGCAGCCACCGAAGAAAATCAATCATCGCTTGGAGTCCGCCTTCTTTGTGAAGGTGGGAGAAAGGTTCCGCTCAGCGAATCCGAGTGAAAGAAGGCTAGCTAGCAGGATGGTAAAGAATCAGTGAAGGACCGCAATTAAGTTAGAAAAGCGGGTGGCCAATACTCGCTCGCGTGTGAAGAACGGCGAAGTCACGCTAATTCTTCCTGCAAGAACGGCGTCGCTTTACAGTTGTTTTAGAGCTGAACAATATAGTTTCCACCCGTTTAGAAAGCGCACTTGTGCGCCGCCGGACGGAAAAGAGCACCGCGCCGCCGTTTAGAAAGCGCACTTGTGCGCCCAAACCTAACAGATTGCTTGAGGCGCGAGACGGCGGACAAGTCCGCTTTCTAAACGGATGGCATTGAATGAAAACCTCCACGATTACGAGAATGAGCGAGGCACGATGCTCTTTCAAACAATTAACAACGAAGGGAGTGAAATCATGCTTAAGCGCCCAGGCAAGATGCGTCTGTTCAAATCGCGAAAACCAAACCTCGTCCATTATGTCACAGCTGTGACATTCAATCGCGTGCCAGTATTTCGCAGTGAACATGCCTGCTCTCTTTTGATCGAGGCTTTGGCGTCGACCAGGGAAAAAGAACGTTCAAGCTAGTTGGCTACGTGATCATGCCTGATCATTTTCACATGTTAGCGAATCCTTTATGTTTGGACATAAGTATTGTCGTCGGGCGGCTCAAGGGCAGGGCAGCACTTTCGATACTCGCTTGGTTACGTAGGGAAGGGCACGCGGTGTCGCTAGCGAAATTGCGTCTGCGAAAGCCACTCAAGTCCGGTCAAACTCACGCTGTGTGGATGAAAGAGTTTTCGGCCGTTGACATATGGAGCCGCAAATTTCTTCGCCAGAAGCTTCATTACATTCACATGAATCCCGTGCGCGCCGGATTGTGCGATCATCCCGCGAAGTGCGATGGTCCAGCTATCGGGCGTATTTTCCACACGAACCGGCGAGCGTACCGATTGAGATCGACGAGAGATGGTTCTGGACCAAGGAAGAGTTGATTGAAGCGCGACGCGGGCGGACAAGTCCGCTTTCTAAACGGGGAAGAAAATAAATTGTGTGGTTTAGAAAGCGCACTTGTGCGCCGGCTCCAATGCTGAGGTTGATTGCAGCGAGCAACGGCGGACAGGTCGGCTTTCTAAACGGAGAAAAAGTAACGCTAAATGAATTTTCCGAGATCTAGCGGCATCCTGTTGCATCCGACATCGCTACCGGGCTCGTTTGGTATCGGTGATCTCGGCCCCGCAGCATATGCGTTCGCCGATTTTCTGCTCGATGCGGGTCAGAGCCTCTGGCAAATGTTGCCACTTGGACCGACTGGTTACGGCGAATCACCTTACGCCTGTTACTCAGCGTTTGCCGGCAATACTCTACTGATCAGTCCCGAGCAGTTGATCCCAGAAGGTCTCCTTACCACCTCTGACTTACCAGGGGCAAACTTCGTATCCTCACAGCGCGTGGACTTTGCGGGAGTTCACGAGGTGAAGAATGGTTTTTTGCGCAAGGCGTATGAGCGCTACAAGCAAACAACTGATACAACCCTGCGCAGTGCGTTTGAAACTTTCGCACAACGTTATGCAGATTGGTTGGACGATTATGCGTTATTCCGCGCACTAAAGGATGCTCATAGCGGGGTTGCATGGATTGAGTGGGAGCCGGCGCTCGTACGTCGCACACCGGCGGCCCTGGCGCGCGCTCGCGAAGAGCTTGAAGACGAAGTTGAAGCGCAGATATTTTATCAATTCCTGTTTTTCCGGCAGTGGTTTTCACTCAAGCATTACTGTAATGAACGCGGCATCAGCCTGGTCGGAGATCTCCCGATCTTCGTGGCTCACGACTCGGCTGACGTCTGGACCGATCCGGAACAATTCAAGTTAGACAAGAACGGAACTCCGCTCGTGGTCGCGGGCGTCCCACCAGACTACTTCAGCACTACCGGCCAGCTCTGGGGGAATCCGCTATACAACTGGGATCGAATGCGTGACGACGGATTCAGCTGGTGGACTAAGCGAGTTGAGTCCACATTGAATGTTGTAGACATCGTACGGGTGGACCACTTTCGCGGCTTTGCGGCGTGTTGGGAGATTCCCGGCGGCGACAAGACGGCCGAACGCGGACATTGGGTAGAAGCGCCCGGAAGGGAACTGTTCACCGCCATCAGAAAGTCGCTTGGTGAGTTGCCGATCATTGCCGAAGACCTCGGGGTGATTACTCCAGATGTAGTGGCTCTTCGCGATGAATTTGGTTTTCCAGGAATGCGAATTCTGCAATTCGCTTTTGGCGGCGATACGAAGAACATCGACCTTCCACATAACTACGAACGAAACATAGTTGCCTATACGGGAACTCACGATAACGACACGACCGTTGGCTGGTTTCGTAGCGTGGCCGGTGAAGGTTCTACCCGAACAGCAAAACAGATCGAGCACGAGCGAGAGTTTTGTTTGCAGTATTTGAATACTGACGGTAAAGAAATTCACTGGGACTTTATTCGTGCGCTGCTGGCATCGGTCGCAAACACTGCGATCGTTCCTCTGCAGGATGTACTCGGCCTGGGCGCTGAGGCGCGTATGAATTTACCGAACACGATCGGCGGTAATTGGACCTGGCGATTTCAGCCCGACGCGTTAACCGGCGAGATTTCTGGGCGGTTGCGAAAGTTAACCGAGGTTTATGGCAGAGTTGATGAGAAACCAGAGAAAATAGTTTCCGTTTAGAAAAGGGGACTTGTCCCCCGATGCCGGCGCACAAGTGCGTTTCCAAACGACAAGGAAGAGAGCTAAACGACAATGCAGAGGGGATTCGCGAAAATTTCCGTATGATGCGACTTAGACAAACTTCACGCCTAATACGCGCTCTCACGTTTGTTGTCTGCGCGAGTATCTGCGGCAGTGCGCAACCGCGCGGTCCAGAAGTGATTAAAGTTGAGCCTCCAAGTTGGTGGACCAGAACTCGATCAATCCGGTGCGTTTGCTAATTCGCGGAAGGAATCTTTCAGGCGCTCGCCTAAATGCCAGGCATGTCAAGGTAACCGTGGCGGCGCGCGATCCACGGCAATTTTTGCGAATCAGTAGTCCCGGCTCTGCCGCCGTCGTTGCGGTAAGCCTATGGCTTACCGGAAAGGGCTTTCCTTCTCGAGGCTAAGCCTCCGGGATCGGTCCGGCCGAAATCGCAAAGGGTTGAGGCGGAGCCTTCGAACAAGTGATTCCGTCTGCGGTAAGCCATAGGCTTACCGCAAAGGTAGCGGCGAAGCCGTCGGTAGATGACTGAGGCGTATTACCCCCGAATTGACGTACCAAACACGCAAACTCTGCAGTTGATCGTCTGCACTCCAGCAGGTTGTCAAACTGAAAGTGACGACATGCAACACGAGATTCGAGTGCTTGATCATCGCGCGCTTTCATTTCAGCAAGTGAACAGAACGAGAGATAATCACGACGCCTATGGTGAAACATCCGACGGCGGCAATTATGATGGCCGCTCCGGTCAGGGGCGCTTGTGGGCGTTGCTCACCGGCGAACGAGGCGAATACGAGTTGGCGCGCGAACACGTTAGTACAGCACGCACTAGATTGGATACCATGATGGCTTTTGCGAACGACGGCCTGATGATCCCTGAGCAAATCTGGGATCGACCGGAGAGCCCCGGTCCCCAATTCCGTTTTGGCGAAGGCACCGGTGCGGCGACACCTCTAGCCTGGTCCATGGCGCAGTTCATCCGTCTTGCCATTAACCTTACGGACGTCGCAATCTGGAGACTCCAGCTCCGGTTGCAGGACGATATCTGAAAAGCCCGGCGAAGAATTAATGGTTGATTCAAAAGGAAAAGCTCGCGCTCAATCTGAGCTGGTGTTTGCGGCGGACCTTGGCGGGACGCACCTTCGCGCAGCCACTGTGGATCGGAGCGGCAAGATCGACTGCCGGTTTATGCAACCTACACCACAGGCCGACACGCCAGACGAAATTGTGCGGACGCTGGTCGATGCCGCTCATGAATGCGAGCGGCAGGCGGCTGCTCAAGGGTCGGTGATCTCGGCCGTTTCGGTTGCCGTTCCTGGGACGGTTGATGTCGCTAATGGCGTGGTCGTTAAAGCGCCGAATCTCCAGTGTCTCGACGGGTTTCGTCTTAGTGCCGCGTTGAAGAGTGAGCTCGACTGGCCGGCAATCCTAGAGAACGATGCAAACGCAGCGGCGATTGGTGAGATGTGGCGAGGCGCGGGAAAGGGCTACCGGACTCTAATCTGTCTGACACTGGGAACCGGGGTCGGCGGGGGAATCGTTCTTGACGGCAAACTATGGCGAGGTGCTGACGGGTCAGCTGCTGAAATAGGACACATGAGTGTCGACCCATTTGGGGACGTCGCTTGCGGGTGCGGAAGCCGAGGCTGCCTTGAGGTTTACGCTTCAGCGACCGCAGTGGTACGCATGACAGTAGAAGCGCGACCGCGTTATCCAAATTCTTCGGTACGCACGTGCGCAGATCTAACGTCAAAACATATCTATCGAGCAGGTTTAGAAGGTGATGAACTGGCGCTGGAAGTATTTAGACGAATAGCCGTGTATCTTGGAATCGGCATCGCCAATCTCCTCAACATATTGGACCCCGAAATCGTCATCATCGGAGGTGGTCTATCAAACGCGTGGGAGCTATTTGAGAAAGAGATGCGCCAGCAGGTGACTGAAAGGGCGTTTCCCATACCTGCGCGGCGCGTGAACATTGTACGGGCTCAATGTGGCGACGATGCAGGAGTGCTCGGCGCCGCGAGACTGGCGTTTCTGACTTAACCGCTTGATGTTTGCGGTGAAGCAGACAGGCGTCCCGCGCTGCGAAACGCAGGCTGTTACCTGGGTAAAGAGTGAAACCGGTTAAGATGTTCGGTGTAAGCCAACAACTGCGCTTCGAATTCTTCTTCGGTCAAATCTAATTCAGCACGAATGACATGTGAACCGTAACGCAATCGCTCAATTCTCTTCTCGGCATTCCAATAAAGAAATCCGGCCCGGCGGTCAATGAGATCTTCAAGTGTGCAAACCATCTCATGGCGACAGACGTACTGTACTTCCGCTCGAATGGGCTCCGCCTGCTCAGCATTGGGACCTTCATTGATTCGCGCAACCTCAGCACATATGTCGGCTGCGTCGAGTCCATAACGTTCGTACAGCACTCTGAAGTATGAAGTCAGTCGGGGGCAACGTCTTACCCAGTAGGCTAAACTTTCCGCTACCGCCTCGTTGGTTCCTCCTATAGAAACCTTGTGTGTTCGACATGTTGACCAGGCGGGGTCATTCCCGAGCTTCTCAAAAACGCGATCGAGAACGCGAGTGGCCGTAATTCTTGCCGTGGTCAGTTTTCCACCGACCACGCTCACCAATCCCGATTCAGATATCTCGATGTAATGTTCGCGGCTAACCGCGGAAGGATCTGTTCTGCCGTCATCAGGAGATAAAAGCGGACGAAAACCACTGTACACAAACTGTACCTTGCTCCGATCTAGTTGTGCCTCCGGCATGAATTGGTTTAGCGAAGAGAGCAGATACTCAACGTCAGTGTGTGCGGGAAGCGGGAGGCTTGGGCTGGCTTCTTCCCATTGGTCGGAGGTGCCGTAAAGGAAACAACCCTCATGCTTCGCGAGGAAAAGCGAGCGACCGTCGATGGGAGAAGGGAAAACGATCGTTACTGATAGCGGTAGGTCTTCCTCAGCGAAGACCAGGTGAGTCCCTTTCGAAAGTCGCAGGAGTTTCCGGGCACTCTGGCCATCGAGACTACGGATTTGATCGGCAAATATCCCCGTTGCGTTAACTACAATTCGGGCGTGGACATCGTAGTGGCCACCGAAAAGTTTATCGTTAATCTGCGCTCCCGCGACCTGTTTATCTTCATTTAATAATCCTGTTACCGCAGCGTAGTTCATAGCAATGCCGCCGTGGGCCACTCCGTCCTTAATGATTTCCATAGTCCAACGGCTGTCGTTGACCACCGCGTCGTAGTAGAGACAACCTCCAGTTAATCCTTCAGGGGGCAATGCAGGCGCCAGCGATAAAGTTTCTTCGCGGCTCAGGAAACGATGAAACCGATGGTTCCGAAACCCCGAGAGGGCTTCGTAAGACACCATCCCCAGCCGCATCAACCACCGTGGTTCACCACGATCTCGATATAGTGGAACGAGAAAAGGTAGGGGTCGAACAAGTCGCTTATTAAGCCGAACATGGAGGTCACGTTCGTGGCAGGATTCCCACGCAAGACCAAACCCGAGGTTCTTTATGTAACGAAGACCGCCGTGGATGAGTTTCGAACTGCGACTGCTGGTGCCCGAAGCAAAGTCTTTAGACTCGACAAGCGCAACCCGCATCCCGCGCAATGCTGCATCACGGAACACAGAAGCACCGGTGATGCCCCCACCGATCACCAGGAGATCGAAGGGCCCTGCCGAAAGCTTACGGAAGAGAGAGGGTCGGGACCGTTTATTGAATGTATCGAGTCCCATCCTGGTGTGCGGCCGTGAGGTCATATGTGCTGGCTTGCATTTCTTCCTGCATCCAGGGGTTTGTCCGCGGGGCGACGACAAAAACATGATTAATGCCGTCGCGGCCGGATGTTATATCGGCCGTCAGGCCATCAAAGCCACAATAGTCGAGCATCACTTTATAAACTTCAGGCGTGTAATAGTTAGCTTTATATCCAATATACCGGCCTGAGAGGGCATAGGCTTCGGGGGTGAAAGAATCTGTAATCAGTCGGCCGTCTCGTCGCAGATTGTCGCGTAGCCAGGTGAGATGTTTGAGTGTCTGAGGTTTGGGCAGCCAGCTCGATAGCCCCACGAAGAAAGCCAAATCAAAAGGCGCCGACTCAGCCAGCCGCTCACGCACAGCTTCATCCGTTATGTCACCGCGCAAGAAGGTGAATTTAATACCGAGTTGCTTTGCGCGCTCTGTTAAGGTGCCGTCGAGGATACCTTGCGGATCCAGATCTGCCGCGACGACGTGAACGCGCTCCATCGCGCCCGGATCGTCGCGTGCAATTTCTTCCAGCGGTCGCAACAGGTCGTACGCAAAACCGCTTGGCGCCGTTATGATACGAACCTCACGGTCGCCCACAAGTCGTTGCTCTATTTCCGGCTTTACTTTCTTAACTAGAATTTGTAAACGGTCGTAAACAGCGCGGTGAAGGGAATACTCCAGAAAGGTGCAATCAAATCGTCCATACTCTTTTTCGTTTTGGTCATAAATCACCCGCATGACATTCGCGGAATATCCCTCTTTCAGGAACAGGCGTCCCAGCTCGGAGAAAAAGAACGTGGGTTCTCGCCAGGACCCCTTGAACAACTTCGGCAGTAAATATCTGAACACGTAGCGGAAGTTGGAAGCCTTGTCGCGAATTTCGCTGGTTGGGTGTTCGATCGTACCCAGCGGGGCGCCCCGGTCTTTGTCAATCAGAGACGTCGTCCGCGTGTGAGGTTTGAGCACTTCCAACACTGCCGCTGCAGTTTGCCCGGCGGTTAGATCATCGACTCGGATGCAATGGGCCACTTCGCGGGCACGGTAATTTTGAAACGCTTCTAATGTTAGGAGATACATTTCCCGCGCCTGTGCAAGATCTGAGAGATTCTCGTGCTTGTCAATCTTCTGACTTCTGGACCTGATACGTGTCAGTGCGACTTCGGGGGCGAGGTCGAGGAAGATGACGACATCCGGCAACCAAACTGCCCGTAGGCCCAACAAGTTGTTCAGTTTGTAAATCAATTTGCCACGCTCGAGACGCGGTAGCTTTTGCCGGCTTGCTTCCGGGATCCTGGCGTCATCAAAAATGTAAGAGAAAACGGAACGAAGATCATCAGTGTTTGGCGCCGGCACTCGGTCTGTCTCGCCCTCGCTTGCCGCCCTGAGGTAATTTGCCGCGCGTCCCGTGCTTGAAAGGAATGCGTTGCCATCGCTGACAAAAATAGCGGCTGCATAACGCTGGGCCAACGTACGCGCTGCACTGTCTTGTGCAAGCATTTGAGCGAGCTTCACTACGGGGTACCACGAAGGATGGTTCACCCATCGTTTGGCCGCACGCTTCAGCCTCATGGATAACCGCGCGGACATGGGTAGACCATCTGGATAAAAGCTCGCAACCAACTGGTCTTCGACGGCGGACACGATGCAAAAAGTCTCTCCGGCGGAACCTGCTACGAGTCCGCTTTCTGCGGCCAGTAATCGAGGAAGGGTGGCGGTAATAGTGCTCTTACCACTGCCGTCGATTCCCAGGATGCAAACGTGAAGCGTCATGCGGAGACTCCTTCGCCGGACTTCACTTGATAGTCGGGACCAGGCACGAAGG
Organism: Pyrinomonadaceae bacterium; assembly: GCA_046262135.1. GTDB lineage: Bacteria > Acidobacteriota > Blastocatellia > Pyrinomonadales > Pyrinomonadaceae > PSRF01. Next base: position 12,407 of record JBHENH010000006.1, on the reverse strand, counting down.
CGATGGAGCCGGCCACTCCAACGCGCAGACGCCCAAACGCAGTTAAGGGGTCCTCATCGAGAAAAAACTCAACACTCTTTCGGTCGGTAAGCCGGATTTCCAGTGACTGATCTTTTTCCAGTCTGATCCGGCGCGCGCCAGCGACAACGCTTTTTGGATAGATTTGACGCAAGGCCGAAAACTTTCCTTTTGCCGGGACCAAATAAATGCAGACGGCCTCGTCTTCGATGCTGATGCCGGGCTGGAAAGGAAAGTGCTTAATCGCGAAATTCATCACCGCTCCAGAAAGGAGTCGCATTCGCTCATGTTCTTCCTGAAAAGAGATCTGTATCGCCTCTGTCATCGCGGTGACGGCCGCGCACGAAATTGAGCGAAATAGTAACGCGATTGCATATTCAATATTAGTGACGGCTTCAATACCTAACATACGCGCGATGCTTCTATGTAGATCCGGTGCGAAGGAGTGCCACCGCTGAAGGTCGCCTGGAATCCTGCCAAACTGTCCGAGTCCTATCAGCGTTGTAGCATAATAAGTGTCGCTGGCTCCTGAACTCTTCCAGACCTCACAGCGCATCACACAACATTTCGTCATTTGTCCGGAAGCCAGGTTCTGCATTAAAGCGCGCAGAGCCTCCACTGGATCTCGTGGTACTCCCAACTCTTTGGCGACTACATTTCCGGAACCCATGCGCAAAGCTCCAACCCGAACACGAAGCGGACCCGGCAAAGGTTTCAACGGATCATCACCGCAGATTCCTTCAATGACGGCACGCAAGGTTCCTCCCCCGCCGCCTGCGATGATCAAAGCCGGGTCCTCCGAACGGTCCATGAACGTAGACGCAGTGGAACGGACTGCCCGGTGATCGCTTACCGTCGCGACTTCAATGTCGGACACCTCGGTCAGCGATTCCTTAAATAGGAAACTCAGTTTTTGCGCGAGTGCATCGCCGTGCCCGGTTCCCGCTGCACGGTTCAGGATTAACAGAGCTCTTTTGACAGGGAACATAGTTGGGATGAATCGTACGCAAGGCACCCTTACGCGGATACTACTTTAAGAGCGTCGTTCTGGGCGTTGAAAACGTGCGGCTTTGCGTGGCAGTTTGGGAAGCAGTGAGGGGATTCAAACGTCAGTAATCCAGTTCAAGAATTCCTGACAGCTGTAGATTACCAGCTTGAGGGTAAATATGGCGAGCGACCGGTTCTCGAAAGCGCTGGTTATCCCCCAATGGGCGGATCGGAAACAGTTGCGGGTTGTGTTTCGTTGACGTGAATCGTATTGCTGTCGGAGTCGAGATAGAAATGGTTCTTTCCGGTCGCGCCCACGCCTTCTGTTACCTGCGGATCAGCATTCACCGCGAATCCGGCCTGCGTGGTAGTGGATTTAGGGATGACCCGCATCTGGTAAACATAACCGTCTACCACCGGAGTGGTGCCCGCAAAGCGACTGTCAAGCATGTTTTCCTTCAGCATCTCGTCGAACGTACCAAAGGTTCTGCGTTGGTGAGAATTGAAATAGAGCATTTGTTGTTCGGCGATTGTTCTAAGCGTTTTGATGGCAGCCGCCTCGTTGGCTGATTTAACCGCGGCCTTCCATCCGGTTACGCCTACAGCGATGAGAATGCCGATGATCGCAATCACGATCATCAACTCAATGAGGGAAAAGCCGCTCTGTCCAGCGCGAGTAGTACGGTACGATTTCATAAATCTCCTTACATTTGATTACACGCTTACAAGGTTTTTGGGTTCCCTTCATATCTGGAGAAGGGAATTGGTGTAATCAAACCAGGAGTTATTTTACTACAGGAGTTCGGGAACGTCATGTGACCAATTGGTCGTTTCGCGGTGCACGCGCGGCTGTGCCGCGAAGCAGTGCGAGGCTTTGCACAACAAGTAGATACGTGAGTTGGCTGGCCGTATCAGAGCCGGAAGGGTAGCGACCGGCCTGCCGTTTAAGCGAAGCACTTTTTGTGCAAATCCATGCTGCACCTTCACGGCGTCAAGTTGCCGCGGACTAAAGCGGTGACAGGTCACCGCACTCCAAACACGTTAACGTCCAGGGTGTAGTGCCAGGCGCCAGCGACCGTAAGCGACGAAGGCGCATAGGATCGTGACCACAAACGGAACCAACGCAGGCCCAGCTCCGTCACCGAGAAATGTGACAATTGTCGCTCCTATCACGATGACTAATAATCCGGCGGCGGCCAGGGGTGTTAGAGCGGGACGAATCCGCAACAGTCCAGGAAGAATTAAACCAAGCGCACCAAGCACCTCGCACACACCAATGAATCGTATGAACAGGTTTGGGAGCAGTATCTGATTTGGCGAGCCCATCGACTTCAACACCTCTGGGGACAATACTAGCTTCGTTCCTCCGGCAAACAGAAAAAGCAGGGCCAGCAAAACCTGAATAATCCACAGCACATAGGTCATACCGTTCTCCTTCGCATCGATCGATTTACGATCGTTTAGCTTCCTTTCCGCGCCACGCGCCGTTCGTTTTCTGCGGCACGCGCCTTAACAAGCTTCTTAACCAGCGCGGCTGGTAGTGGTTTGCCGATGGGAAACTGAATAGTGCCTTTAGATGTTTTGTAGCCCTTCAACTGATCCTTGTATGTCACCAGAGCTTTTGTGCCGGGGAAGAGACTGCAGTGGTTCTTGAAGGCGGCAAAGCCCACCAACATTCCGTTTTGTTTGTACACCGGAATCTGGTAGCTGATCCCTTCCGTAGCCTTGGGCGCGACGGCCCTAATTGTTTTTGCGAATCTTCTCAAGCGTGGCCCTCGCGTCTTCCGGAAGGCGGCGAGATAGTCGTCTACGGTTTTAGGTGCGGCAGTAGTTAATTTTTTCATTACGCGTCCCTCGCTTCTGTTTGCACGCAATAGTGCAGATCATTCGGCAGGTAAACCGCTGATCTCCATCACTGGACGGATTTCGACAGTGCCGAATCGTACGGGCGGAATCTTTTCAGCGATGCGAATTGCTTCATCCAGATCCCGGGCGTCAATGAGGTAGTAACCACCAAGTTGTTCACGTGTCTCCGCAAACGGTCCATCGGTCACCAGTCGTTTTCCGTCGCGAACTCGAACACTGGTCGCGGTCGAAACAGGATGCAGCGGGCTGGCATCCAGATACTTACCGCTTGCGCTGAGATGTTGCGCGAATTGTGCAGACTCAACGTAACAGTGGTTGCGCTCAGTTTCGCTCAGCGCCTGCTCATCCAGATAAACCAACATCATGTATTTCATGTCTACATCGCCTCCTGCTCCTGCCGTCTGCCTTCTGCCGCTGCCGTCTGCCCCTGGCGACCTATTGCTCGTATGCTTGCTCCAACTTGCTTATTTCAATTTTGTCCATTTGCAGTATTGCCTTCATAACCCGTGCAGACTTTTCAGAATCCTTGTCCTGAACCATGTCGGCTAACACGGTCGGAACAACCTGCCATGACAAGCCATACTTGTCTTTCAACCATCCGCATCTCGATTTTTCACCACCCTCGGATAACTTTTCCCAGAACCTATCTATTTCTTCCTGCGTTTCGCAGTCCACTGAAAAAGACACGGCCTCAGTAAATTTGAAGTGAGGACCACCATTCAATCCTACAAATTGTTGACCATCGAGTTCGAAATCAACTGTCATAACGGAACCCTTTGGTCGCCCGGCAGCCTGCGCTGCTTCGTCTGAGTACCGAGCAATCTTGCCAACCTTTGAATTCTTAAAAATCGATGCATAGAAATTCGCAGCCTCTTCCGCTTTGTCGTCGAACCAAAGGAACGGGGTAATCTTTTGCATACTTATCTCCTCTCGATATTCACTTATAAGATCAAATTCAATTATCCGCCGTGGACGATCGTTACGGTTCGCGGTTCTGATGTTTCGAGATCCTTTCTGACCTACGCGCGCTTCGAGGCCGCACTTTCAACCACCGGACGCACTTCAACTGTTCCCATGCGGGCTGATGGAATTCGAGCAGCTATTCCTGTGGCCTCATCCAGATCTCTGGCATCGATCATAAAAAAACCGCCGATGTGCTCGCGCGTTTCCGCAAAGGGTCCATCCGTCACCAGCGGTTTTCCGTCGCGCACGCGAACGCTGCTTGCCGTTGTCGCCGGCTGCAACTGGTCGCCCGCGAGATATTTACCATTCGACTGCAGCTCTTGAATCAACTGGCGATATTCACCGTAAATTTGTTGACGTTCGGTTTCAGTAAGAGCGTTCCAGACCTGCTCATCATGGTAGATCAGCAACATATATTTCATAGTTTGTGCCTCCAGCTATAAGTCGAACGAGAAGTTCGCAGATCGACACCCCCACTAAAAATTATCTAACATGAGCAATGGCTCAGGATGTGAACGCTGCTGTTCAGTCGGTATATAGCTCCGATTGGGGCCGGATCGTTGCCACGCTAATCAGGTCTTTCGGCGATTTCGATATTGCAGAAGAGTCTGCGCAGGAAGCATTCGCCGCGGCGGTTGATCAATGGCGGGTGTCGGGTGTGCCCGATTCTCCACCCGCATGGATCATTCAGACGGCTCGGCACAAGGCCATCGACCGGCTCCGCCGCCAGACGCGCTTTCAAGAAAAAGTAGAATCCTACGCGTCGGAGTTAAGCCAAACAAGCGAGCAGCCACACTTCAAGCAGGAAGAAATTCCTGACGACCGGCTTCGGTTAATCTTTACTTGCTGTCACCCCGCTCTGGCCCCTGAAGCCCAGGTCGCATTAACCCTTCGCACACTGGGCGGTCTCCAAACAGACGAGATTGCTCGCGCATTTCTAGTTCCAACGGCAACGATGGCCCAGCGTCTGGTGCGCGCCAAACGCAAGATTCGCGACGCCGGTATTCCCTTTAAGGTTCCTGATACAAGTGAGATGCCGGATCGGCTGGAAGCCGTGCTCACCGTGATATACCTAATCTTCAACGAAGGCTATGCGTCAACGCAAGGCTCATCCCTGCTGCGAAAGGACTTGTGCGCCGAGGCCATACGCCTCGCTCGTCTCGTGAGAATGTTGATGGCGCCCCAACCTCCATCCGAAACCACCGCACTGCTGGCGCTTATGCTGCTGCACGACTCTCGTCGCGATGCGCGCATCGACCAGGCGGGCGATATTATCGTGCTTGAAAAGCAGGACCGCACGCGTTGGGATCAAAAGCAAATTGCAGAAGCGTTGCCGCTCGTTGACGTGGCCCTTCGTTGTCATCCCGGCCCGTTTGCCTTGCAAGCGGGAATTGCTGCTGTCCATTGTCGAGCGGCCAGGGCCGAAGATACTGATTGGCCTCAAATCGTCCGGCTATACGATCTGCTCGAACGGTTGCAGCCCTCTCCGGTCGTGACTCTCAATCGAGCGGTGGCTGTTGCTATGGTGGACGGTCCTGAGTCGGGCCTCGCACTACTCGATGCAATAGCTTCATCCGGTGAGTTACATGATTATCACTTGCTTCATGCCGCCCGTGCCGACCTTTTACGCCGTCTTGGCTCGAACAGCGAAGCGGCAGAAAGCTACACGCGAGCTCTTAAGCTGGTTACGAACGAGAGTGAGCGCCGCTTCCTCGAGCGTCGTTTAAGGGAAGTTCAGCCTCTCAAAAACATCAGGTAGCGTTTCCAACTCTTAAAAACCGGAGGTGCCGCCAGGATCGGGACGAAGCACCCGACGAGCGACTCTTTCCGCTCATGGTTCAGCAAAACCGCGCTCATAAATCTTGCAAATACTTCACAGCCATCAGTTCACCGCTTATTCGTCGTCTAAGTAATAACGAAGGAACCCCCATCCTGCTTCGCGTGTGGCACAGCTTATGCGGTAATGATTCCAAAGCACATCGTGTGTAGCAAAAGAATTCATGACCCGGTCGGGAAGTACACATTCAGACACTGTTCGCACCTTCAAGGTTTAGCTTAGGCAGGTACTAAGCATGCTAAAAAAAATCCGGAATTTCCCAGCTTTCATTAGGGTTTGCGCCGTTCTGTGCGTGTGCATGGCCAGCGCCCTCGCTCAAACGTCACTAGCGGATTTCCATAAAGTTCTGCGTGATAAGGTCGCCTTTGATGAGACCGCTTTCGCTGCACTCAGCCAGGGGCAGACGGTCGTACAGCTTTTACCGGTGCAGGACAAACGGGAAGTGGCGGTCTGCGGCCTGGTAGGCGTCGATGTTCCCGCCGAAATATTCCTCGCGTCGTTTAGGGACAGCATGGCGCGAAAGACTAATCCGGCCATCCTGGAGATTGGTAGTTTCAGCCGGACGCCGACGCTGGATGATATGAGCGGCCTTACAATGGAGAGTCGTGACCTGGAGGATTTGAAAGCGTGCATTGTCGGAGATTGCCGCTTGAAGCTCTCGGCTGCAATGATTGAGCGATTTCAGAAAGAAGTGAACTGGCAGTCGCCGGATTACCGCATTCAGGCAACTCAGCTTTTCAGACAAATGCTTTTGGATTATGTCCGAGATTATCTCGCCAGAGGCGACTCGGCACTGATTGAATATAACGATAAGTCGAAAAGTGTTCGAATAGCTGAAGAGCAACACGCACTGATGAACGCTCCCGGTTATGTAAACAGTTTTCTTTCCAGGCTACCGCAACATCAGAAAGGCGTCTCCGCGGCCGATCTGCATGTCATCGAAAACGCAATTGTATGGTCCAAGATCAAATTTGGTTTGAAGCCGGTCCTGGCCATTAATCACATCACAATCTATAAGCGAGAGCAGGGAAGTGGGCCGCAGATCTTGATAGCGTCAAAGCAGATCTACGCGAATCACTACTTTGATTCGTCGCTTGCGTTGACAGCATTCGTAAATATTCCGGGGGCATCGCCCGGATCGTATCTGGTCTATGAGAACCGATCTCGTGCGGACGGGCTGGACGGAGCGTTCAGCGGTATCAAACGAGGAATCGTCGAGGACAGAACCGTTGACGGTTTAAAGACCATTCTGGAAAATTCAAAGGTGAGTCTTACTGCGCGCGCGTTGAACTTAAGCGAACCCACGCAGCCAACCGAGGTAAAGCGGAGTTGGAGACGTTGGAAGTTAGGCGGTGTTCACGTATTCGCGTGGCTGTCACTGATCACTACGTTTGTTGCGCTGTTCAGCATAGGTAGTTACAGCTGGAAGCGAGGAATTATCCGGGGAGCTCACAGCTGACATTGGTTCGCACCGCTTTTACCTATACTGGTTTCCCTTAGCAAGGCGTCCTTAGAAATCCAAAACCCTTAGTTTTTCATACAGAAATCCCATTGTCTGGTCATATTTACGCGCGGCCCTCGGTCGCCATCCTCTCCAGCCTTTCGAAGCGAGCCATCATGGTTTCGTAAAGCCGGTCAGTCTTCTCGTGCAGGTGAGCAATCTCAAGCTCGAAATCCAAACTGACCTACTCGGAGCAGTTGCCGAAAATGAAATGAACGTGCACGATTGCTCACGATGGAACCCGCAATGACGTCAGTTGGAATGTTTGCCTTGCTTGGCGTGGGGTTTGTATTCGGCCTGAAGCACGCAACCGAAGTGGATCACGTTGTTGCGGTCTCGACAATTGTTAGTGAGCATCGCAGTGTGTTTCGATCAGCACTGGTCGGCGGATTATGGGGTGCGGGACATACCGCCTCGCTCGTATTCGTAGGCCTTGCAGTGCTGGTCTTTCGCATCGCGATTCCCGCGACCGTGGCGAGCTGGCTGGAGCTTGGGGTGGCGTTGATGATCATTGCGCTCGGCGCGATCACAGTCTTGCGGGTGTTTCGCAAGCGCGCACGTGTCCATTTGCACCGGCACTCTCACGATGGGAGGTCACATCTACACATTCATTTTCACGACGTAGAAACAAAACACGAAAGGCTCTCTTCCTTACATTCGCACGCCATTTCGAAAATTGGTTTCAGGCCGTTGCTCGTAGGAACAGTACATGGACTCGCCGGATCCGCAGCGGTTACGTTGCTGGTCCTTACCCAGATTCAGTCGGTGACGCTCGGCTTGCTTTACCTGGCCGTTTTCGGCATTGGCGCTACCGTCGGCATGCTTCTGATGTCTGGCCTGATTGGACTCCCTTTCGCGCTCAGCGGTCAACGTCTGGCGGGTGTTAACGTTGGACTCCAATCGATAGCCGGCGCACTCAGTATCGCCTTTGGCGTGTGGTATGCCTACGAAGCAATTGTAGCCACCCGTCTGTGACAGATCGTTCTCTGAAATGGGTGGGCCAACGCCGCAGCCAGAAATCCGTCGCACCTTCTATTCAGAGCGGTTCTCGACCAACACCACCGCTTCGCCGCGTATGAGCGTTTCACCGTGTTGGTTCTCACAGGTCGTCTCTAACGTGACGATCGATTTATCTTCTCTTACTTTTTGCACAGTCACTCGAGCGGTAATAATGTTGTCAATGTAAATCGGCCGAAGAAACTGCAACGTTTGACTAAGGTAAATCGATCCCTTCCCGGGTAGGGTGGTTCCCAGCACGGCCGATATGAGCGACGCTCCTAACATACCGTGCGCGATCCGATGACCGAATCTGGTTGTCCTGGCGTACGCTTCATCGAGGTGAACAGGATTGTCATCGCCAGTTAATTTCGCAAACGCGCGAATATCGTTGTCGGTAATCTTCTTCGACAGGGCGGCGGTGTCTCCGACTTTGATTTGCATAAGTGTTGGGCGTAATTGACGCTGGTCTCCGTAACTGACTTCGTAACGCAAACTGTTAAGTTTGCGGGCGTGAAATGCCATTCGCGTTGAGTTGGGGGCGCTACGAATAAGAGGCAAACTAACAGTTTGGCTCGACTCAGTCGCTCGTTAGATGCAACTAAGCGCCGGTTTGTAACGCAAACTGTTAGTCTGCGGGCGTGAAATGCCATTCGCGTTTAGTTGGGGGGCTACGAATAAGAGGCAAACTAACAGTTTGCTCTACTCAGTCGCTTGTGGATGCAACTAAGCGCCGGTTTGTAACGCAAACTGTTAGTCTGCGGGCGTGAAAATGCCATTCGCGTTTAGTTGGGGGGCTACGAATAAGACGCAAACTAACAGTTTGCTCTACAAGTCCTTATGGACGGTTCGAGAGGCGCAACGGCGACGCGGGAGCAATACGACACGGATCAGCGGTCTTTGTCGCCTCACCTCGACGCCCGTCGCGAACAGCCGGCGATGTAGTTCGTTCATCGAGCTTTACCAGCCCGCATTCGATCTCGCTGATTCTGGCTTGAAGCAGTCGCATCTCCCCTCGCAATACATTGATCTCCGGGTCGGGCACAGCCGGTTGTGAAATCGGCGTCCGTTGCGAAAATGCCAACTGTTCCAACCGATTGATGCTCGACTCGATCAGGTAAAGGCGTTGCTCAAGTGAAGTAATTCTCCGGTCCAGGTTTCTTACATCCTGCATCTCAGTTCTGTCCTTCGCAGCGTCTTTCCTGTCTGGTGAGTCGTTAGCAGCCACGCCGATTGCGATGGAGAACATCACTAACAGCGCCGGGCGCCACTTGTTCAAGAAACTCATCACGGTCTCTCCTTTCGACACGCATCAGCCGCGCGGAAAAACGTAAGCTACGAGAGTGATCACAGCAGCCGTGATCAGCGCCCGGCGGTTTATCTGTTTGGCCCTGGCGCGCAGTTGCTTAATTAAATCGCCGTCGACTATCGGGGTTTCGCCCCAGTCCATGTTGCAAGTTCCTCGCGCGGCCAACGCAATACAGATCTTCTCCTTCGCCTGCATTAAACCCAGTCTGGCAGTCCAGATGGGAAAAAAGTTGATAAGACACGTCCACCTCGGAGCGTCGTAGATGACCAGGGTGAATGCGGCCGCCACCCCTACGGTTAAGGCTACAAAACCCAGGACGCGCCGCTTGCGTTGCTCGCCTGGACCGATGTTTATAACGCTGGATGAAGCCACAGTTAATTACTGATCTGCACGGAGCGTCGCTATCGGGTCGCCGAGTTTTACTTTCTCGCCCACACGCACATTAACGACAGTGAGCGTTCCCGCTGAGGTTGCAACTGCGGCAACAATTTCTTCCCGCGATTGCGTCTGGGCCGCGTTCCGATTCAGGCCCGGTTGACGCGCCGCCAGCAGTCCGCCTTCCGCTCTTCTTTTCGCGTCCTGAGCTTGCTGCAGCCGTTGTTGAGCGCGTTCATATAGACCACGCTCCCCATCAAGCTGCCCCTGGGAGGCTTCTCCGGAGGCCACTAGCGGTGTGAGACGCTCGACTTCCGCTCCGTGACGCACGGCGTCAGCACGAGCAACTTCAATCTCCGTGTCTGCCGCTTTGTAGTTGCGAACGGCCTGGGTTTCACCGCTTTCAACGGGATTTGTGGTTACGGGGGCCGTTTGATTCTGCACAGCGATTTCGATCAGAGGCGTTCCCTGGTCCACGTGAACTCCTTCCGCATTGAGGATCCGTCTTACTTCTCCTGTCGCCGGAGCGTTGATAACAATGATGCCCCGCGCGTCGGCGTTATCGTTAGCTGAATGGCACGCGCTGCAGGTAAGAACCATGAGGATTTCGCAGCAAAGAATTCTTCGTTCCATCGTGGTATGTCTGTTGTGTACCGGATGAGGTTAGTACGACACCGCGGTAGCGGATCTCATCTGATCGAGCGATCACCGGTTACGTCGGCCGGGGTACGGGCTGACAAATCATTCCTGGCTTTTCGAAGGATCAGCTGAAGACGATATTGGATTCGTTATATTCGTTGCCGCACTTTCGGTTTTTTCGGCACTCTCCGGCCGCTGCTCGAGTTCTCGCAAAGGCGTATCAGTGCGCACCGAAACATGATTGGCGGTCAGCGTATTTCCTGTCGCGCGCTGCAGGTGCGAGATAGCCTTGTTCAAATCTGTCTGAGCCTGTAATTCTCTCGCCCGCGCTGCAAGCAAGTCGGTTTGACGCTGCAACACCAGATAAAGAGCCGTTGTGCCTGCACGGAATTGTCTTTGCTCGCTTGCATATTGCTGCTCCGCAGAGGAGCGCGACGCGGCCGCCGCTCCCAGACGTGCCTCTGCCGACCGCAAGGCCTGGATAGCATTTCTTACCTCGGCTTCAATGAGTTGTTCCGTTTGTTTGAACTGTTCGGTGATTCGATTGCCCAGTGCCAGCGCGCCTCCCAGATTCGCTTCAGCTGTGCGATTTCTAAGTGGCAGGGAAATACGCACTCCAAAGCGGAGCGTTGGATAGTTTTGGTCGAGCAAATTTTTCAATGACTGCGTATAGCCGCCCACAAGATTTGGCGCGATCGTCGAGGTAGTTGAAGTGGGAGGCAGCGGCTCCAGACCCGCAAGAATAGAGAGCTCGTTTACTCGTTGCGTCAACAGAGATGTGCTGCCTGTAGATGAAGAAGGCGTTTGCACAAACCTTCCGGCCAACCCAACGGTTGTGTAGGTCCCCACCAAATCGACTTGCGGTTTTGTCTGGTCGCGCAAGTAGCGAACATTAATTTGGTTGATGTCGGAGTTGGTCCTTAATTGCGCAAGGTCAGGCCGGTTATCGAGCGCAGCTTTAACTGCCAACTCCAGCGGCACGCGCGGCGCCTCCAGGTTTACCGGAGTTATTGGAGTGATCGCACGTGACCAGAGCGCGACATTCCGATCAGGCAGGATTAATGTCTTAAGAGTGTTTTCCGCCTGAGTTACAGCCTGCTGCGCATCGTAAACGTTCTGTTCGAAGGTCGTCACCTGCGTGCTGGCAGCTACGATGTCAATCGGCGCTAGTACGCCTTTCTCAACCAGTCGATTATTACTTTCAACCTGAAGCCGCGCTTGTCTCACCGCATCGATCTGGACCTGGAGATTTCTTAGGGCGAACGCCAGATCCCAATACGCCTGCTCCACCTGGCTAATGACATCAATGGCGCGCTGACGAAACTGCGCGTCAGACAGGGAAAGGTTCTTTTTAGCAATCTCAATGTTGCGCCGGTTGAGATCAAAACGCAGTCCCCTGAAAAGAGGTTGCGTGTAAGTTAGTGTCGCGGCGGTTGGGAACTGCGGGTTCAATCTGACATTCTGGTTGGTCGTCGTAAGT
>JBHENH010000006.1:0-426 GCA_046262135.1 Pyrinomonadaceae bacterium | reverse complement strand
CCAATCGGCGAGAACCCGCCCAGTCGTGCCGAGCCTGTTTCATCTACTTGTGTTACTGCGCCGCTTGCGCCGGCGCCACCGAGAGTTGAACTCGTGGGCGTGGTCGATCGTTCGTAGAAACTTTCCGATGATAAGAGTGGATCGTAAACGCCCTGTGCGGCTTTCAGATTGTATTCGGCAATCTGTACATCAATTCGTGACTGATCAATATCATTGCTATCTTTGAGCGCCATCCTGATCGCGTCATTTAGTGTAAGCGGCAATTGATCGCTCACGTCGACGCCGACCCGGTCAGCGGAAGGCAGCGGTCGCATCGGGGCTACAAAGTTTGGCGCGATCGGCGGCGGATCCTGCGGAAGCTCGGCGGGCGCAATGCTGGGAGAGACGCCAATATTCTGTCCGGGAGTCTGTTGAACGCCCTGGAGG
>JBHENH010000005.1:22784-55898 GCA_046262135.1 Pyrinomonadaceae bacterium | reverse complement strand
CCGCCGTTGGCGAGGCAAAGCCGGGACGACGGACGTATTGTCATTTCCGGCAACTCAGAATCAATTTGAGAAACTGGAAAACCCGTCGCTTGGCGACGTCGTAATTTCACTGGAACAAGCTGCGCGACAGGCGAAGGAAAACGGACTAAGCCTGGACCACGAGATTGCGCAGCTTATTCTGCATGGGCTGCTTCATCTTTGCGGTTATGATCACTCTACGGACCAAGGGGAAATGGATCGGTTGGAGATCCGACTAAGAAATAAACTTGGTATCTAGCGAAAGGAGAAATGTGAAATCAGAAATGGAAAATCACGGTGGTTGCCTGCCCGGTGGGCTTGTGCATCGACTATTTACCATTCGGTATTTACTATTTACCAGTAAATGAATCTTGAGATCATTCTGACGTTGCTGCTGCTGGTGGGGTTGTCGCTCCTCGCGACTGTTGATATGGCCTTCGGCCAGTTGAGCGACGTGGGTCTACGTCGGCTCATCAGCGACGCAGAGGAACGCTCAAAGCTGCGGTCCTCAGAATTCCTCAAACAAGTTTTGGAGAATCGACCTCGTTTTAGTTTTGCCATCTCCGCCACCATCCAAATCTTGCTCGTGGTTGTGGCCGTTCTAATAACCTCAATCTCGCTGGCGTTGTTTCAGGAGCGGCGTTACATCCTGATTGGACTGCTTTCCGGCCTGATCCTCGCCGGCATATTCCGCCAGCTTATTCCTTTATTCATTTCAACACGCGACCCGGAAGGAACGCTGCTGTATCTCTTGCCTGTAATCCGCCCGTTGTTACCGTTAATGGCATTTGCCGCCGATCCCTTCCACCGCCTCTTCGACCGCTCGCGGCGAAACGAGGAAGAGCAAAACGAGGGAGATGAAGAAGAAGAGCAGGACGCGGGGGACGACATCCAGGCGCTCATCGATGTGGGTGAGGCCGAGGGAATACTCGAGGAGGAAGAAGGCGAGCTCATTCACTCCATCCTTGAGTTTGGCGATACACGTGTCAGCGAAGTTATGACGCCCCGCCCGGACATCGTCGGCGTGCCGGCGGCCGCAACTGTTCGTGAGGCCCGCGACGTGATGATTGAATCGAAGTATTCGAGGCTCCCGGCGTTCCGCGATCAAATCGACAACGTCGAAGGGATTATCTATGTGCGCGATCTGCTGGAGCGTTGGGCGGAAGGCAACGAGGACGGCCCAATTTCGACACTTGTGCGGCCGGTCTACTTTGTTCCTGAGACAAAGCCGGTGGCCGAACTTCTTGGGGAAATGCAAAAGGCCCATGTGCAACTTTCAATGGTGATCGATGAATATGGTGGCGTTTCCGGCCTGGTGACGGTTGAGGACATCCTTGAGGAGATTGTCGGCGAGATTGAAGACGAGGACATCGGGGGCGAAGAACTAAAGGACATCGTTGAAGACGGGAAAGGTTGTTTTGAAGTGCTGGGGTCTACAGAAATCGGAAAGATCGAGCGACTTTTCGATATCGAGATCGAAACCGATGACTTCACGACCATTGCGGGGCTCGTTATTAACGAATCGGGGAAGGTGCCGCAACCCGGCGAACGATTAACATTTCGAGGACTCGAGCTTGAAGTCCTCGAAGCGGATGAGCGTCGTATCGGACGGTTGCGCGTCAAGCGGTCGGAGAATCAGAACTCCAACGGAGTAAGACGAGCGACGTAGGTTGTATGTATTGGCTGCCCGGGCTGAGGGGCAACTTCACAGAGACAATGGCAAAACGAACAAGCAAGTTTCTAAAAGGTCGCCGCATTGATCCGGCGCCAATAACACCCGATACCACCATAGCGCGATTGGTTGATGAGTCGTTCCTCGCTTACAACGGTGCGCGCCTGCGTGAAGCCTGTCAACTCTTCACAATGAAAATGCTGGAGCCGGATGTCACAGTCGGACTTTCAATCACCGGAGCACTCACACCGGCAGGATTAGGCACGTCTGCACTCATCCCTTTGATCAAGGCAGGCTTTGTGGATTGGATTATATCGACCGGAGCGAATCTGTATCACGATACTCATTTTGGCATTGGTCTGGCGATGCATGAGGGAAGTTCGCAAATCTCGGATATCGTTTTACGCGAAGAGGAAGTCGTTCGAATCTATGATATTTTCTTCGACTACTCCGTGCTGCTCGATACTGACGCTTTCTTTCGACAGATAATTGCGGGGAACGAGTTTCAAAAAACCATGTCTACAGCGGAGTTTCATTATCTAGCCGGCCGGTACGTGCAGGAGCGGGAGCGAAAACTTAAATTGAAAGATAAGTCTCTGCTGGCCGTAGCCTATGAATATGCCGTTCCTATTTACACGTCGTCGCCCGGTGATTCCTCGATCGGCATGAATGTGGCCGCGAAAGCTCTGCAAAGCAACAAACTCGCATTTGATCCGTCTCTGGACGTTAATGAAACTGCGGCGATAGTGTTGGCCGCCAAACGCAACGCTTCCGTGAGAAAGGTTGGCCCACGTAAAGGGAAGTCGGGCCGGTCAGCGTGTTTCATCCTCGGTGGCGGATCGCCTAAAAACTTTCTATTGCAAACGGAGCCACAAATTCAAGAAGTACTCGGAATCGATGAGCGCGGGCACGATTATTTTTTGCAGGTGACGGACGCGCGACCCGATACTGGCGGCCTTTCGGGCGCTACGCCAGGCGAAGCTGTTTCATGGGGCAAGGTTGACCCGGACCGTTTGCCAGATGCCGTCGTTTGTTACGTCGATTCTACTGTGGCCCTTCCCATCATTACAGCTTACGCTTTAGCGAAGCATGCTCCACGCGAGCCGAAACGCCTTTATGATCGTCGCGGCGAGTTTATGGATTTGTTGATTTCAGAATATAAGAAATCAAAAAGACGTTAATCGATGGATCTGGCTCGACCACATTCTAGTGCGGGAATAAGGTGAGAGGTACGAGACGAGTATGGGTCTGGCTCCAGTCACGGGCTATAAAGCATTAAAGTACGATTGCGATAAATGTGTCGCTTACTGTTGCTCAATTTACGATCGAGTGCAGGTCACGCCTAGAGATGTGAGACGACTGGCTTCGCATTTCCACCTATTGCCCGAAGTTGCAAGCCAACGGTTCACCAAGTTGTTTGGGAAAGAACGCATTCTCAGACGGAAGGCAGATCGACTATTTGGACAGGCGTGCGTGTTTCTAAACCAGGAAACGCGAAAATGCACGATCTACGATGCCCGGCCGGCCGTCTGCCGCGAATTTCCCGATACTTCGCGATGCGCTTATTTCGATCTAATTGAGTTCGAGCGTAGGCAACAAAACGACCCGGAGGTGATCCCCCTTGTAAAGATCACATTTAAGGATGGGTAAAGACAGCCAGAATGTAACGGCTTCCCAACGTGGCTGGAAGTTATGCAAGCGCTCTGATCAATTTGCTTAAGGCGATAACGATGCATGAATTCTTATCGAAAATGATAGGCAAGAAGGTAGATGTCTATTGTGGAGGATCGTCAAACCTGCGTGGCGAAGTGGTGAAGGTTGAGGGCGGCGTGCTGCACATGAAGGACAATGACAAAAGGATGTGTTTTGTGGCAATCGACAAAATCATGGTCGTATGGGACGCGCGAGACGAAGATCACCGAGCGGGATTCGTATCATCGTAAGCGAGAAGTAAAGTCATCAAAACTAAAACGCCGGCGCTGAGGTAGCGCCGGCGTTTTAAATTGAATAGGTAGTAACTTACTTGAGGGATGCTATCTGCACAGGTACAGGTACCTTGCGGAATCCGTCGATTCGCGAGACCCAGTATTCATTAAAGGGGGAATAAACTACGCCGTGATGACGAGAAGCATGATAGAAGCCGTGCTCATCGGCCACGATTCCGATGTGTGCAAGGTTCCTAAAGAAAACCAGGTTACCAAACTGATATTGTTCGCCCGGGGCCGGAGGACTGAAACGGGCCCACAGCGTTCGCGCGCTGCTGCGTTCAAAGTCGATTCCTACCGAACGGAAAGTACTCCAAACAAAACCTGAGCAATCATAAGCAGAGGGGCCGGTCGCTCCCCAGACGTAGCGGGCGCCAAGTCTTTGTTCTATAGCTGAGGTCACTAACTGTTGAAATTGAAGATTCGCATCGTTTTTAAAAATGACAGGCTTGGCTGCCTTAATGTCTTCTTCGGAGGCGAGCGAAATAATAACCGGATCATGATCCAGGGCTGAGAGGGAGTAGGTTTCCGTTGCCCGGGATATTTGTCGCTGGCGGATCGCCATATTTTGCGCGACGGCGGATTGGGGAAGCATGCCGATTGAGAAGCATGCCGCGAGCGCGTAGGGGAATAGTTTTTTCAAAAACAAAGGGGTTTTTCTCCTAATATTTGTTTCTTCGTGAGGAGGGCAACACCGAAGGCAAAGACGATACTAGGTGTTGAACCAGCTTTGAACAAGAGGCAATGTGACTGTTTCGTGACGAATCACACCGAATAGCGACAATCCGAACCAAAAGGGGTCACATGCGGTTAATCGCTTTTGATAGCTTTCGCAGGTCATTTAACTCTCGACCGTCCTATTGGGAAACACTCTCAGTCAAACTGAAGGACCATTTCGTTAGAATTGCCGGTAAAGATTTAGTAGGAATAGAAATGTGAGCACGAGCGTCACGGGGCTAAAACTCCTTTGAATCCGACATATTTAAGGAAACAGTGAATTAAAGAGGATTTCCGTGGTGAGGTTTAGACAAGTTCGCCGCGCGCGGCGGCATAATTTAGGCCCACAGTGATAATTTTCTGCAGCAATTGATCGTATGGAACACCGGTGTGTGCTGCGGAGTCGGCAAAGTCCTCGCCCTCAGCAATCTGCGGGTTCGGATTTGCCTCAAGCAGATAGAATTGCCCTTCCTCCGTCAACCGGTAATCAAGTCGAGCGTAGCCACTTAAAAACAGGTAACGGTATATGCGTTTTGAAAGGTGCTCGAGAGTTTTGTGTTGTTCAGCTGTCAGTTCAGCCGCGCGAGTGGCGACTCCTACCTTTTCCTGATAGGCGGGGTCCCATTTCACTTTAAGAGTGGCGATGTTTTCTGAACCTTCCGGAAGTTTTTCCATAACCAATTCCCAGGGAGCATAGGTTTGAATGTTCTGGTTGCCGATTACGCCGACGTAAACTTCACGGCCTTTAATATACTGTTCCACGATAGCCGCCGTTTTGTTTTGCCGATGGATAAACTCTACTCGTTGAATCATTTTCTCGTCGTCATGAACGATAGAGGCCTGGGCGATACCTACGGAACCTTCCTCGCTTATTGATTTCACGAGTAACGGAAACTTTAGACGTTTCGGACGCTTCACTTTTCTATTCATCGCGAACACAGCAAAATTTGGGACCTGGAGCCGGTGATACGCGAGGATCATTTTGGTCAGTGCTTTGTCGTGCGCGAGTGTCAGACCGCGCGGGTTGCAGCCCGTGTAAGCCTGCTTCATCAGTTCCAGATAACTGACGACGTGCTGGTCGTAAAGTGGATAGCCGTGAAACTCCTCTAGCAGATTGAAGGCGATGTGAGGTTTATGCTCCATCAACGCGTCGCCAATCACATTGAGCTGATTGTAGAGACCTATAGGGTAAACGTCATGGCCCATCTTCTTTAGAGTGGAGATGACGTCGTATTCAGTTTTAATTTCAATCTTATCTTTGTCGCTGAGCCCGTCGAGGGAATCAGGAGGCACGAGATCCTGGTGAACGAGAACGATGATGCGGAGCTTTTTCTTAGGCTCGAATGTCATAAGACGGTCATACCGCGATGCGATGATAACCCGAATGCAGTACGTTCATAACTTGAACTGTCAAAACAATCATCACCCGACGGCGTGCTTCTCTCGCGGGTGTAGCGACACGCAACTTGAGATCTTTGCAACGATTTATCATATTTTCGAGCACATGGTCGATTGTATATTGGTGTACTCCGGTTCCTTCCGCGACGATTTGCCGAACCTCTCGTCGAACGCTGCGCAGGAAACTAGCAGCGCTGGGCAGATCTTGATGTTCTGTAGCGTCGGAAAAAATACGCCGGAGAT
The DNA here is from genome assembly GCA_046262135.1 of Pyrinomonadaceae bacterium. Classification (GTDB taxonomy): domain Bacteria; phylum Acidobacteriota; class Blastocatellia; order Pyrinomonadales; family Pyrinomonadaceae; genus PSRF01. Next base: position 49,865 of record JBHENH010000005.1, on the reverse strand, counting down.
CGCGATCGTAAACGGCAGGCCAATCAAAATCGTATCGCTCTCTTTTACGCTGGTAATGGTCGCGGAGCGTTGTGCGTATGGCGGAGAGCGGTTCGACCTTGGTACGCGTCCGGTTGCGGGGTTTCGTTCCGGCAAGTTCACCCATCAAGTCGTCTATATATTCCAGCTTGCGCAAAGCCGGCCACCCCCTGTAGCGACGCCGCCATCGCGAACGTGGGGTTAGCCATACTGCAAACGTTTCGGCGAAGTCTTCAGCGGGGTGAGCTTGAGCGTACCAGGCGGGAAGGTGCAGCACATAGTTCCGGCTCTTTGGTTTCGGCTTATAGAAATCCGGGTAGCGTTGCGCGAACGAACCGAAGAGCTCGCGCCATTGCCGCCTGAAGTGCAGACGAAAGGCCGTATCAAGGGCATGACCTGCTTCGTGGCGCAGAATGCGCATGCATTCAGTATCGCTACCGCCTTCCACTTCAAGCATCTGCTTCCTCTCAAGTTTCATAAGCCGCGGATGGGCGAGGTAAAAGGGAATAGCAATGCCGGGGACACCGTCGGGCGAGAACCATTCTTCTGAGAGCCAAACATGAGGCTTAAAGCGAATCCCGCGTTCATTTAATTCCCTGTAGAGCCGCTTGATATGTGGCTCGAGAAACGAGCCCTTAATCTTGAGTGCAAGCTCGCTGATGCGCATGTCGAGCAAATGCTCGTCGCTCAACCGGTACCAGGGAAAACGGTAACTCACCTTCGATCCCCCAGGTGAGTCGCGCGGAGAAACGTAGACATTACGCTCGCGGCTGTGTTGGTTTGGAAGTTTGAAGGAACACAAGCGATGACGGGCATGGGGAAGCCGAGATCTTACGCGCAGGTTCAGAATAAGGGAACAAAGGCATTCTAACGGCCTTTCTTCGTATCTGTCACATGAAGCTAAGAAAACTTAACTTCCTGGCATTACGCCCGTCTTCAGATAGGACGAGGGGCACAGTTTCTCTACCACACACTCGGCGCAAAGCGGGTTTCGCGCTTTGCAAATTTGCCGGCCATGGAATATCAGCAGATGAGGGAATATAACCCAGTCTCGTTTGGGCACAATCGAAATTAAATCGTTTTCGATTTTTTCCGCCGTTTTCTGTTCGGTCAGCCCTAAGCGACGCGATAATCGAGTAACGTGCGTGTCCACCACTACACCGGCGGCCACGCCAAACGCGTTACCCAGCACAACATTTGCTGTTTTGCGTGCGACGCCCGGAAGTTCCAGCAGCTCTTCCATTGTCGCCGGGACCTTGCCGCCATAATGCTCGGTCAAAGCCCTGGCCGTGCCCTGGATCGAGATGGTCTTGTTGCGAAAGAACCCGGTGGTGCGGATGTCTTGCTGAAGTTCCTCAGGAGGGACATTTAGATAGTCTTCAGGCTTCCTGTATTTGCGAAACAAATCATGCGTAACAAGATTGACGCGTGCGTCGGTGCATTGTGCCGATAGAATCGTCGCTATTAACAACTCAAAAGCATTGGAATGATTTAAAGAACATCTCGCATCCGGATACGCTCGCTTCAATAAGCGAATGATCTTGCGCACGCGGTCCTTCAGGTCACTGTCGCTCGGTTTTCGGGCCATTATCGTCTTCCATTAGCAATATTCGTCGCTTCGGGCAAAGAGCGCAATCGCAGCATCGCGACAACGCCGAGCAATGGACCAGGCGCCAGAACCACGAATGCATAACGCCAGCTGTAGACCTTCTCAACTTCCGGCACAAGTTTGATTGAAACGCTGGTGAGCAGGAAACCTACACAGGTCTGAATAGTTAAAGCCGTCCCCAGGTATCGAGGATCGGTAAGCTCCGTCACGCAGGCTGAAAACTGAGCCGAGTCGGCAATAACGGTTGCGCCCCATACAGCGGAAACCAATAGAAGAAGCGCAGGCTCCGCGTTAAAAAGAAAACCGATCGCAATACAACAAGCGCCGCTAATAGCCATCGCCCAGGACGTGACCAATGTACGACCAAACCGATCCGCAAGTAAGCCGCCACTGACACAGCCGATAACGCCGCATCCGATTACAAGAAACGAAGCAGCCTCTGTTAGCTGAGGAAAAACGTGGCGGCCTGAAAAGCTGGCGCGCAGCATAATCGGTAACCACATCCACATCGCGTAGAGTTCCCACATGTGGCCAAAATAGCCAAAGTTAGCGAGCCGCGCGCCGCGGTTGTGAAAAACGAGCACGGCTTGTCTCCAGTCAAAAGGTGCGGCCGGCAAAGCATGAGGCCCTTTATCAACGAACAGAAGGACTACCAAGCCGCCTACGAATGCGAACAGAGAGACGTAAAGAATATTATTTCGCCAGTTTGCGCTTCCGATGGCATTAACTAGATAGGGCGACGCCTTACCCAGTGTCAGTGCACCGATTAGCACGCCCAACGCCATGCCACGTGATCTTCGAAACCAGGTGGCCATAATCTTCATACCCGGTGGATAGACACCCGCGAGAAAGAGGCCCGTTAGAAAGCGCAGGACAATTCCCGCACGTGGGCCACTGGCGTAAAGACCGAAAAAAGCATTTGTTACGCCGCCGGCGAAGGCACACGCGGTGAAGAGATACCGAACGTTGATGACATCCGGTAGGTTCAAAAAGGCACTTATCAAAGTGCCGCAAACGAAACCAAGTTGAACAGCGATGGTTAACCAACTCACGCTCGAGTCAGCCAGGTGCCATTCGCTTTGCAGGGCTGGTACAACCGCCGCTGCGCTGAACCAGAGTGACATGGCGAGTAGTTCGGCCAGCGACAGTAGTGCGAGAGCACGCCAGCGGGCATGCGCTTCGTTGCCCTGCAAAGACTCCGTACCCGTTTCCGATCGTAGTTCCATGCGAGAGGGCAGAGAATACTACAAAACAAAAACGGCAGGTCGTAAATACCTGCCGCTTCGAATTTCGTAAAATCCTAAGCCTTACGCAACTGCTGTGGTTGAAACTTCAGGATTCGGTTGCCACGATTGACTGCTGGTTTTCTTGCGCCGCTTGTTTTCATACATGGCTAGATCCGCGCTGGCCATCAGGTCTTCCACTGATTGCAGGCCGTCAGAACTAAGCTCAGAAACACCAATACTTATCGAAAGCTTATAGGGTTTGAGTTGCAGATCGTTGTATTTTGCAAATTTGTGTTCCAGCCGCGTGATTAACTTTTCGACTCCGCCGTCGGGATCAACTGCAGCAAGGACTGTGAACTCGTCACCGCCGAGGCGGCCCAGTACATCTGAAGAGCGAAATGTTTCTTTCAATAATTCGGCTGTTTTCACTAACGCACGGTCTCCCTCCGTATGGCCAAAGGAGTCGTTGATATTCTTCAAACCATCGAGATCGGCGTAAACAACCACCACGCCCTTACTTGACCGATTGAGGGAATTGAACTGTTGCTTACAAAAGGCCATGAAGCCACGACGGTTATATAAACCGGTTAGATCGTCAGCCAGGGACAGGGTTCGAATGGCCGCTTCCGCGCGTTTGCGTTCCGTGATGTCCTGAATCTGAAAAATGAAATGAAGCGGGCGGCTTTGCGCGTCGCGAACAAGCGATGCACTACTGGATACCCATACATCATGACCCAGCTTATGGATATAACGCTTTTCCATCTGACAAGTCAGAATTTCGCCTGCCAGCATCCGGTAAATCTCAGCAAGGTCACTGCCCAGATCTTCGCGATGAGTGATTGCCTGAAAATCCGAAACAAGCAATTCGGCTTCCGAATAACCAACGATCTCACCAAGCGATCGATTTACGCGGAGCCAATTTCCATCGGGCGATACCAAAGCCATGCCAATTGCGGCGTAGTCGAATGCGTTTCTAAAATGTTCTTCACTCTCGATTAGCGCCTTACTGATCCTTTTCTGCTCAGCGATGTAGCGATTGAGTTCTTCGACGTGGAGTTTCGCTTGTTCCGCCTGCGTAGCGGACGTCTCAACATTAGTGAGATACGTTCGGTAAGTGAAATAGACGATAACCAATATCGGAGCCGTAGCCAGAAACGAATAAAATCCCAGTTGTTCGCTAAGTCGCCCCACAACTCCCGCACCCGACGCGCCTGCAAAATAGGTTAAGGACGTCCACAGAAAGTTAGTGCGCCAGCTAAACCACACGCTTTGGTTGGCGCTGAGCGCAACGCTAACTGCGATCAACCCGGAGTTAAGTACGTACTGTATTAATGCCATTACGCACAAGGCTACGATGAGATTCGGTGAATAATCTCCGCTTAGGTTGATCGCCGGAAACAAAAGGTGAAGAGTCGAGGCCGTCACAAACGTCGAGACCGCCATCACTCCAACATTGTAGAACAGCACATAGTTTTTCCTGGTGAAACGCATCGAGGAACAAAGTGCCTCAACCGCTGCCAGCACCACTGCTGCTTCTACACCAAATAAAAGTATGGCGAGGAAAACGAATGTGTCTGAGACAGAAATTTGGCCGCGGGCGCCGGGAATCTTAATGGTTATACGCGAACCTATGACAACCGTAATCAAGGCAAGAACTGCGAACCGGGGCGTTAAGTGCTCGGCCGGAAAACGGTAGAGGCAAAGCGCTGTTATTGCCACTCCGATAATTGCCACGGAAAGCATGTACCTGCTTCTCATGCTTTGTTTATCAATATGTGAATTACTGAGCATTTTGCTGATTTATCTTCTCGATTCGCCGGGCTGATAGTCTGAGGCCTGCTTTCAGAATTAGTAACTTAGCAAGCCGTGTTCCCGCTTCGGCGGCTAAAACCCTGCCTTTAAGCCGCCAAAAATGAGTTTGAATCCTTTTTCATCCAGAGAACTGTCAAGCAGTAGTCATTGTGAGTTGTAGGACTCTTCAATTTGACTGCGCGTGTTTTCCATAACCGAGTATTCGAGTTGAATGAGGCAAACCCTTACCAGAACTGAAGATGCAATCGAATCGTGATATTCTGAGAAGATTCAAGCCCGTTGCGTTCAAGTGACTCCGCTATTTGTTGAGCCCCGAATCACAAACGCAATCTGTTTCGATTTCTATGACCGACTTTCTTGGATTGCTTTTGGCAAGGTTTGGCAACGCCTCAAGCTTTGCCGACGAGCAGCCTGTTGGGGTGGAAATCTTCAGCGTCGAGCGTCTTGAACAATACGCTCAAGTTCTTGCCGCGCAACACAAGACAGTTACAAAAAAAGGGCGAGCTCAACTACTCCCCCGGCTTGAAGACAACGGTCGCAAACTCATCGCGGCTTATCGGAATCTGGTCGAAGCGATCAGGAAAGGCCGCGCCATTTCCCCGGCCGCCGAATGGCTTGTCGACAATTTCCATATTGTTGAGGAACAACTCCGCGAGATTCGCGAAGACTTGCCCAGGAGTTACTACTACGAATTACCGAAGCTGGCTGACGGTGAACACGCAGATCATCCACGCATCTACGCGGTGGCTCTGGCTCTTATCGCGCATACCGACTGCCGTCTGGATACAAATACACTGCGCCGTTTTATTGCTGCATATCAAAGGACCGCGCCGTTATCAATCGGTGAATTGTGGGCAGTAGCGATCACGCTTCGCCTGGCTCTGGTCGAGAACCTACGGAGACTTGCCGCTATCATTGTGAGCGCGCGCGAAGAACGGGAACAGGCCGACAAACTCGCCGATAAGTTGTTGGAGCTCGCTTCGCGGCAACCCGCCGGACTAATACCCCTCATCAATGACCGTTTGGGAAAACGCGATAAGATACCGCAATCGTTTGTGGTCCAACTCACTCAGCGGTTGCGCGAACAGGATCCCGCGGTGATGCCCGTGATGGAATGGCTTGAGAAGCATTTGAGCCGCCAGGCTTCCAGCATCGAGCAGATTATTCACGCCGAACATCAGCGCCAGGCGGCGACTCAGGTCACCGTGGGAAACATCATCACGAGCATGCGGCTTCTCTCAACGCTTGATTGGCGAGATTTTTTTGAGAGCGTCAGCTTGATCGAACCTCTGCTCGGCAAGGATCCCGCGGGCGCGTACTCCAAAATGGAATTTGCCACGCGGGATCGATATCGCCATGTAATCGAAAGAATTGCCAAAGCAACCCGGTCGAACGAACTGGAAATCGCCCGCCGGACTGTGGAACTTGCACAGGCGGCCGCTCAGGAAAATGATCAGACTGAAAATAATCGAGCACAACAACATGTCGGTTATTACTTTGTTGACTCAGGATTGACCCGTCTGGAAGAGAGCTTTGCTTACCATCCCACACTAACCGAAAGACTCCGCCGTTTCTTCCTGCGGCATGCCACGGCCGTTTACTTAGGTACATTCGCAGCCCTCACCTTCATGTTGGTTGTACTTTTGATGACCGCTATCCACGTCGCAGGTGGAACCTGGCCACTTACGATCGTCGCCGGCGTGCTGGCACTCATCCCCGCGAGTGATTTTGCACTCAGCGTGTTGAATTGGGACGTTACGCATTTGCTCGATCCACGAGTGCTTCCAAGGATGGAGACTGCTGAAGGAATTCCGGAGTCGGCAGCCACAATGGTTGTAGTACCCACGGTCTTTGACAGCGAGATGCAGGTACACGAGCTGCTCGAAAGAGTAGAAGTCCATTTCCTCGCCAATCAGGACAGGCATATTTATTTTGCGCTGCTCAGCGACTACGCGGATGCGGACTCTCAGGAGTTGCCTGAGGACTCGACGCTGCTCGAGAAGGCGAAGACCGGTATCGAGGAATTGAACGGTCGTCACAGTACAGACCAGTCACCGCGGTTTCATCTGTTTCACCGCCGACGCGAATGGAATGCAGGCGAAGACAAATGGATGGGCTGGGAACGAAAGAGGGGCAAGCTGGAGGAATTCAATAGTCTTCTTCGTGGTGCACGGAATACGAGCTTCGAAGTACAGACGGCGGATCATGCGTTGCTGGAGAAGATACGCTACGTAATAACCCTTGATTCAGATACGCAATTGCCGCGCGATGTGGCCCGTAAGCTCGTGGCCACTGCCATCCACCCTCTTAATCAGCCGGTTCTGGATCCCTCCTCGAAGCGAATTGTCCGGGGCTACGGCATTCTACAGCCGCGCGTGAGCATTTCGCTTGGTAGCGCGTCGCGATCGAAGTTTGCTCGCATTTTTTCCGGCAATACGGGAATTGATCCTTATACCACCGCCGTCTCCGACGTCTATCAGGATCTATTTGGTGAAGGAAGTTTCACAGGCAAAGGCTTATATAACGTTGACGCTTTTGAAGCATCACTTGCCGATCGGGTCCCTGAGAATCGTCTCCTCAGTCACGATCTTTTTGAATCGTTGTTCGCACGTGCAGGTTTGGCAACTGATATCGAACTCCTGGATGACTACCCTGCCTCTTACGAAGCTTATGCAAAGCGGCAGCACCGTTGGACGCGTGGAGATTGGCAAATCGCCGGCTGGTCGTTACCCAAAGTCGCCGACATCAACGGGCAGAAGATACATAATCCGGTCCCACTGATTTCTCGGTGGAAAGTTGCCGATAACTTACGCCGCAGTCTGGTAGCTCCATCGATGTTTCTGTGGTTACTGGCCGCGTGGAGTGTGTTTCCTGGTCCATCCCTGCTGTGGAGTTTGGTTGTCGTCGTAACGATTGCATTTCCTATCTATCTTCATGTCACCACAAGCCTGCTGGTACATCCGCGTGGAGTTTCGTGGACGAGCCATTTTTGGAGCGTCTGGCGAGACGTCAGGACGAACACGGCACAGGTTGCTCTTTCTATTCTACTTCTACCGCACCAGGCTTTCGTGGCGACAGACGCAATCATTCGCACCCTGTACCGAAAGCATGTTTCCGGAAAGAAATTACTTGAATGGGTCACAGCAGCTGACACGGAAAAGGCAGTGCGTACCAATTTCTCGGCCTTCTTCTGGTTCATGCTTTCGGCAGAGTTACTCGCACTATTAGCTTTCGTGCTCACCTTGATGTTCAAGCCGTCGGCATTAACGGTGGCCGTGGTTTTAGTAGTGGGTTGGATTTCTTCGCCTGCGGTGGCTTACTGGGTCAGCACCATCAAGTTACCTCAGCCAAAACTTGTAAGTCCGCGAGATATTCAGTTCGCCAGGCTGGTGGCTCGTCGAACGTGGCGTTTTTTTGAGACGTTTGTGGGTGCGGAGGACAACTGGCTGCCACCCGATAATTTTCAGGAGGACCCTATCCCCGTCGTTGCGCACCGGACTTCGCCGACCAACGTTGGATTGTTGTTACTCGCGACGGCATCTGCCCACGATTTGGGATATGTGGGATTGCTGGAGTTTCTTGAACGACAGGAATTGACATTCGCTACCCTCGGCAAATTAAAGAGGTTTCAAGGTCACTTTTTCAACTGGTATGACACTAAGACGCTACAACCACTTTTACCCCAATACATTTCTACCGTAGACAGCGGCAACCTTGCCGGCCATTTTATCGCGTTGAAGCAGGCCAGTATTGAACTGCCCGATGTCAGGTTGTTTGACAAACGGATCATTGACGGCCTGGCAGACACGATTAACGCCGTTTCTATTGAAGCCGACAGACTCGGCAGTTTCCGGCAACGCACCGACGTTGTGACGGTCAGTCAACTGCGGAATGAGATAGAAGCTTGTCAAAAGCTGATCTCGTCGGAGCCGAGTGATGGATTGCAATCATGGTTTATGCTCTTTGAATCGTTGGGCCGGCGCATTCCCGAAATTGAAGACATCATCAACGCGCTTGCGCATGAACATGGAGAAATAAACTTCAAAGAAATTCGATGGTGGGTCGGTGCCCTGGATCATCAGGTGCGTGCCTGCCGGCGAGATGCCGACATTCTCCTGCCCTGGGGACGTTTGCTGCCTCAAATCAACGTCGAGACAGCACCGGAACCATACGCCACTCGATGGCAGGAGCTGGCACGACTTCTTAATACCGTACCCACGCCAGCGGAGGTTCCGCTATCGTGCGACACCGTACTGGTGCAACTCTCAGCGCTCAAAAATGAAGTCGCAGATCAAACGTTCGACACATTCTCAACGTTGACTCAAGCACTCGAGCAAGGTGCAGCTGCCGCCGGAGATTTTTTGTCACGACTTAGTCGGCTCGCCCATACCTGCGAACAGATATCACAGGAGATGGACTTTAAGTTTCTTCTTGACCCTGAACGGAAAGTGTTCACCATCGGCTACAACGTCACAGCTCTTCGCGCAGACAATTCCTACTATGATCTGCTCGCTTCGGAAGCTCGACTCGCGAGCTTTGTGGCTATTGCCAAAGGCGATGTTCCACAAGCGCACTGGTTCCGATTGGGACGGCAACTGACTTCCGTCGATGGCGGACGAGCGCTGATTTCATGGACCGGCACCATATTCGAGTATTTGATGCCGCTGTTGGTTATGCGCAATTACGAAGGCACGCTCCTGAGCGAGACTTACCGCACGGTAATCAACCGGCAAATGGAATACGGTCAGGAACGGGGAGTCCCGTGGGGCATCTCGGAAGCTGCTTACAATGTGCGTGATATTAACCTGAACTACCAGTATGGCCCATTCGGCGTACCCGGTTTAGGCTTGAAACGCGGCCTGATTGAAGATCTCGTCGTGGCGCCGTACGCGACTATGCTCGCAACGGAGATCGAACCTGCCGCCGCGATGGCGAATCTTCGTCGTTTGGAGAAGGAAGGCGCATTGGGTGCGTATGGATATTACGAATCAATCGACTTTACATCTGAACGCCTACCGCAGGATCAAAAGCGCGTTTTAATTCGCGCCTTTATGACACATCATCAGGGCATGGGCCTTGTTTCGTTGGCCAACGTGATCCATGACGATCGCATGGAGAAACGCTTTCATGCCGATCCATCTGTGCAAGCAACCGAATTGTTGCTGCAGGAGCGTATCCCTGTCGGCGTACGGGCGGCACACCCACGCGCCGAAGAAGTGTTAACGGGACGCGTCGTCCAAACCTCGCAGGGAATGATCACCCGAGTTTACGACACCCCGAATCTCGAAAGCCCTCGAACACAGTTGCTTTCAAATGGCACCTACAATGTGATGATCACGACAGCAGGCGGCGGTTATTCAAATTGTGGGATTCATGCAGTAACTCGGTGGCGCGAGGATGTTACGCGTGATAACTGGGGAACCTTTATTTATCTAAGAGATGTGCGAAGTGGGGCGGTCTGGTCCGCCGGTCACCACCCGGTTAACGGTCGGCCGCAGTCGTATGAAGTTGCATTCTCTGAGGACAAAGCAGACTTCTGGCGCAGCGATTCCGGCATTGTGACGCACACTGAGATAGTTGTGTCGGCCGAAGATAACGCCGAGGTACGACGCGTGTCATTGACCAACAACTCGACGCGTACGCGCGAAATCGAATTGACCAGTTATGCCGAAGTCGTGTTGGCAACTCCGCAAGCTGACGCAGCGCATCCGGCCTTCAGTAATCTCTTTATCGAAACTGAATTTTTTGCCGCTGAGAATGCCATTCTGGCCCACCGGCGACAACGGTCGGCCAGTGACCCACAGGTCTGGGGAATTCACGTAGTAGTAGTTGAAGGAGATTTCGTGGGGTCTGTGCAATATGAGACGGATCGAGGACGTTTCCTCGGCCGTGGACATACCCCCGCCCATCCAGTCGCGGTCATGGAAGACCGTCCGCTGTCAAACACTACGGGAGCGGTGCTGGATCCGGTATTCAGCTTACGCAGGCGTGTACGTATCAGGCCAAATCAAACGGTACGATGTTCATTCAGCACGATTGTCGCAAGGTCACGCGAAGAATCACTGCGCCTCGCAGACAAGTATCACGATCCGAATACATTCGATCGTGAACTCAGACTTGCGTGGACCAAAGCGCAGGTTGAAATGGCTCATCTGAATATAGACGCAGAAGAGGCCCACCTTTTTCAGCGTTTGGCCTCCCGCATTGTGTATTCGGATCCTTCTTTGCGACCACGTCCGCACGTGCTCGCGCTCAACACCAAAGCTCAGTCAAGTTTGTGGGCGTATGGCATCAGCGGCGACTTGCCCATTCTGGTGGTGCGAATCAATAAGGCTTCGGATCTTCCTATCGTGCGGAAAATCGTTCGGGGTCATGAGTATTTGCATTACAAGGGACTGAAGATCGATCTTGTAATCCTCAATGACAATCCCACCACGTATTTGCAATCGCTGCAAAAAGAATTAGAAGCCATGGTCCGCACAAGCGGGCTGGGAGGCTTGCAGGATAAGCCGGGCGGCGTGTTTCTACGACGCACGGACCAGATGCCGGAAGCAGATCGAATTTTGCTGCATTCCGTGGCCCGCGCGGTAATCGTTACCGAGCGCGGCTCATTGGAGGATCATCTCGAGCGGCCTCAAGTGGAAGAACCGCTACCGGCGGCATTGGTCGCACGGCTGCCGTCGCAAACCTATCCGGAGCCCACAGTTGCGCCGCCCGAACTGACGTTTTTCAACGGACTGGGCGGATTCCATCAGGGAGGAAGGGAATACGTCATCTTGCTCGGCGCCGAGCAATGGACACCCGCGCCGTGGGCCAACATCATTGCTAACAAGAGTCAGTTCGGGTTTCAGGTGACAGAAACGGGTGGAGGCTACACCTGGTCAGTCAACAGTCGCGAGAATCGCCTTACCCCATGGTCCAATGATGCCGTCTGCGATCCGCCCGGCGAAATCGTCTACTTGCGTGACGAAGACACAGGCACGCTCTGGTCGGCGACACCGCTCCCGATTCGTGAGACCGAGCCATACATAATAAGACATGGACAGGGCTACAGTGTTTTTGAACATACAAGCCATGGCATCTCACAGGAATTGCTGTTGTTTGTGCCGCTCGATGCACCCATAAAAATCTCTTTGCTACGCCTGCGCAACCGCACTAATAGAAAACGAAAACTAACAGTGACGTTGTATGACGACCTGGTCCTCGGTGTGCAACGCACAACCTCCGCTCCTTACGTGATCACCGAGATTGACGCGCCGGCTGCAACTATCTTCGCGCGCAATCCTTTCAACAATGAGTTCGCAGAGCGCGTTGCTTTCTGCGCCACCAGTGAAAGGATCTCCAGCGCCACCTGCGATCGTAAGGAATTTATCGGTCGCAACGGCACATTCGCGCGTCCGGCGGCTCTTCGCCGTGTCAGCCTCGCTAACCGTGAAGGAGCCGGCCTGGATCCTTGCGCTGCGCTTCAAACACCTATCGAACTTGCTCCGTACGAGGCACGGGAAATCGTCTTCCTACTCGGCGAAGCTGAGTCGAGGGAAGAGGCCCAATCGCTGGTCCAGAAGTTTACTAATGCGGTCGCTGTTAATGATGCGTTTGAAGGCGTGCTTAAACACTGGGATCTCCTGCTTGGTACTATCGAAGTCAGAACCCCGGACGTAGCGATGGATACGATGCTGAATCGCTGGTTGCTTTATCAGACCCTATCCTGCCGCATCTGGGCACGATCGGCTTTTTATCAGTCGGGCGGCGCGTTTGGTTTTCGCGATCAGCTGCAGGACGTTATGGCGTTGGTCTATAGCAGCCCGCCTGTCGCTCGCGAACAGATTCTTCTTGCTGCCAGTCACCAGTTCAAGCAAGGCGACGTGCAACACTGGTGGCACCCGCCATCAGGACGCGGTGTTCGCACTCGCTTTTCGGACGATCTTCTGTGGCTTCCTTTTGTCACTGCGTTCTACGCGAACATTACCGGAGATTTCTCTGTGCTAGATGAAGTCGTTTCGTTTCTTGAACAGCCACCGCTGAAGCCGGATGAACAGGAAAATTACATGCAGCCCGCCATCTCAACTGAATCGGCATCGGTATTTGAACATTGCGTTCGCGCTTTGGATCGTAGTCTTGTAGTCGGACCGCACGGCCTGCCCTTGATGGGTTCAGGTGATTGGAACGACGGGATGAATCGCGTGGGCCATCTTGGCAAAGGGGAGAGCGTCTGGGTTGGTTGGTTTCTCTACAATGCTCTCGCGGCGTTTGCGCCAATCTGTGATCGCGGCGACGATAAAGAGCGCGCAATCCGCTATCGCGAACATATGGACAACTTGAAGACCGCGCTGGCGGATAACGGCTGGGATGGCGACTGGTATCGTCGCGCATATTTCGACGATGGGACACCGCTTGGTTCGGTGCAGAATGATGAGTGTCGTATCGACTCGATTGTTCAGTCGTGGTCTGTAATTTCCCGGGGCGCGGAAAGCCATCGGGCGCAACGGGCGATGGCTGCGGTTGAAGAGTATTTAATACGTCGTGGTGATGGGCTGGTAATCCTGTTCACGCCACCATTCGACAAAGGAAAGTTGGATCCTGGATACATTAAGGGTTACGTACCGGGCGTACGCGAGAATGGTGGGCAATATACTCACGCCGCGCTCTGGACGCTGATTGCCTTTGCAATTCTCGGTGATGGTGAGCGCGCGGGTGAACTCTTTTCGCTACTCAATCCCGTAAACCATTCTTCTACGCGTGCCGGGCTACATAAGTACAAGGTCGAACCCTACGTCGCGGTGGGCGACGTTTATGCAGTTCCACCTCACACAGGTCGCGGCGGCTGGACGTGGTATACGGGGTCGGCCGGTTGGATGTATCGCGCTGGCCTTGAATCGATTCTGGGATTCAAGTTACATGGATCCATTCTACAGATAGATCCCTGTGTTCCACGGTGGTGGCGCGATTTTGAAATTACGTACCGGCGCGGTCCTTCGACTTACCGGATAAGAGTGGAAAACCCACTAGCGGTTAGTCGCGGTGTCGCTACAGTCGAGTTGGATGGTGTCGTGCTTGCCACGGACGAAATTCCGGTGGTCGACGATAGCCAAACTCACGTGGTGCGCGTGGTAATGGGCGAGAAGCGGAATTCCTCAGACAGCAGCGGGGAATCTGATGTTACTCGCGCCGAAAGTGCTCGCAGTAATTCCCAGGAGACCATGCGTTGACCGGAATGATTCTGCATCCCGTTTTCCGGGAAGGCCGCGCCCGGGAGTTGTGGACCAGCTCGCCTCAGGCGTATATTTCTCCCGAATCGAATTACAGGTTGGCTATGTCTGAGTCTCGCCGCGCACGTACCCTCTCTTAACCAATCTGACAGCTATTCATACTCGTAACTTTCATAAGGAAAACGCTCTCAATATGCGTTCGCGAAAGCGACTTCAGGCGGAGCCGGCAGACGCCACAGTTCGTGAATTTCACCAGAATATAGGAGGCATAGCATGAGCAACGGTCAATCTACACTGACTTTTATTACCGAAAGTCTACCTACTTTTTTTGGAGGCCAAACGACGGAATTTGATATCGAGGTTAGCGGCGGTACGCAGCCATACACCTTCCAGATTACGCAGGGTACGCTACCAGCCGGCTTAACCTTCAGTAGCCAGGGGAAAATATCGGGGGCACCCACGAGCGCCGGCAACCCAACCACCATATTCGTAAAGGTAACCGACGACCAGGGCTCGGAGCTCACGCAGGCCTTCGACGTTCAAGTGTCTGGCGACGAAGAAGGAGTCGAGGATACAAGTACTTTGACTTTTGTCACTGAAAGTCTGCCTCCTTTTTTTGTGGGAGAAACCGCGCAAGTCGATATTCAAGTAGTGGGTGGCACGCCGCCGTACACTTTTGAGATTACCGAAGGTACCCTACCCAATGGCTTAAATTTCAGTAACCAGGGAAGGATTTCGGGAACACCGACGGATAGCAACGACTCTACTACCGTATCGGTGAAAGCGACGGACAATCAAGGCGACTATCTTACGCAAGCTTTCGATGTTCAGGTGGAGACTGCTCAGGGCCGCAGCGCGGACCAGTCAAGCCGCACCACTACAGCGGGTTAAAAGGTATTTAAAATCCGCAAAGACAATCGGCGCGTGCCCGATACGGACTCCAACTCCGTATCGGGCCACAAAAAAAGCCCAGGAACGCAGCCAGGCACCTTTCACGTCGGCCTATGCCCGCTACCAGGTTTCGCCTGCCCACAGTTTCCCCAAAGACCTCTAATGAAATCCGATACTTGCCAACTTTTTCGGATGAGGTAACATCTACTAACGTCGACTTCCATACCTTTAATACGGGGGGCTTCCAATGCACAATTCGAGTCTTAAGCGTTCAATCACGATAGCATCGTGCGCCTGTCTAATGATTGTTGCCGTTGCGGTTTCATCCTTTGCGCAGATCGGGGGCCTCGGCGGCCTCACAGACAAATTAAAGAAGAAGACTCCTAACTTGCTGGGAGGTAAGGAGCCGATCACCACAAGTTTGTCCGACGCTACATGGGCTGATGCATCAAAAGACGGGTTTACGCCCCGCGAGGCTGGAAGGTCTTTGATGACACTGCAGCGGAGCCCGAACGGAGGATTCGTTCTTCAACCAGGCTCTTACTCAATGCAGACACAAAGCTACTGCCTGCGGGCCGGCACTCATGGCCCAGGCGGTGGCGACGGCTATCTCTATGCACCTCCGAAAGGTCCGGCAGAGGATGCGGTGATGAGCATTGTGCGAAACTCTGTTCAACACCCTGAAATACACCAACACGACGTGCAAGTGCTTTTATGGGCCATAATCTCCCGTACAAAGTTTGAAGAACTTGCGCCCGAGATGAAGTCGACCGCATCGCGATTACTTACTCCGCGTCAACTAGCTTCGCTAAACCGGAGTGCACTCGACCTGCTGCCCGGGTCCGCGCTCGACAGTGCCATAGGCGGTGTACCGGGACCGGTCCGGCAGATCCTTCAAGCCGAGGCGCAGCTGCGCCAGATGCTAACAACCCCGGGCACTTCATACGCTGAAATGGAACGAGTCGCTGTGCTTAGTGGTATGGCGCCGCTGGGCGAAGGCAGCCGCGATGTCCCTTCAGGACGTTGGTCTTTGCATCCCGATGGTTACTACGTGCGGTATCTGCCCAGCGGTTACAGTTCCACGCGCGTGGAAATCTGGGTCCCTCAGGGAAGTCCCGCCGTCGGTAAGGAGTATGATCCAGCGACGCACATCGCTGTGCCCGGCAACACGGCCCGACAGCGCCTTATTCAGTCCGGTCGTGCGCAGCAACAGCAGTAGTCTTCGCGAACGCGCCAGAAGCACTGAGAGCTTGCCGCGTACTTTTGATAAGGTGTCGACTAAACTCAACGATAATAAGCCGCGGCTGGAACTGGCGTGGCGGATTGCTCTTCTCTCTTGACCGGCCAAAATAAGAATTTATCTTCTGTCCTCAAGGCGGCCCTGGCAAAACTGCGTCCGTTGGTCGGCGAACGCCGGCGTCTTCCACGGTATAAGACCACGCGCACGGCTCGCTTGTTTGATGCGACACCCGAGTTGCCTGGGCCTGGGGGACGACCGTTGCTGCCAATGGTTGGATACACACGCGATCTAAGCGAGACGGGACTTGCGATTGTGGTCACTTCCGACTCAATAAGCGGCCCGCAAGAGGAACTCGTCGGACGGGAACTGCGGATCGTGCTTGACCTCCCGGATGGGTTAACGCACTTGCGTGGTACGGTGGTCCGAGGCCAACCCATTGAAGGTGAGCGCGGCGGCAAAGCACATTTGATCGGGGTACGAATCACACAGATGAATGATCAGGACTGGACCGACATGGTCCGGTACATTCTCAATCTCCAGAAGAGGCTCTCTTAGCAACCCGAGTGTTACCTGGCCGGAATCCGTTGCCGATTGATAGGACAGTTCGTCGGAAAGAAATCGACGAAGTAAAAAGTTTAAGTACGATTTCGAAAATAAAGTGGCGTTAGAATCAGAGTGCTTTGGTATGATAAAGGCGACACGGAATTTAACGATCGCCTCGACCAGAGTGACACCCGCGAATGGTGCTCTCGCTAGTTGGATCAGGGCGATGCTTGATGGAAGCCAGCTGCGAGATTCAGTGGCGTAGCTTCCTTATAATGTGAGTCGACGCTGCGCGCGTCTTTCCAAAGGAGATTAGATGGCCACGAGTACTAAGAAGAAACCCGCCAGGAAACCCAATGCTGCCTTCATGAAACCGGTCACTCCGAGTGCCACCCTGGCCGAGGTTGTCGGCTCAAAACCAATTCCACGGACCGAGGTCACTAAACGGTTGTGGGCGTACATAAAAAAGAACAAATTGCAGGACCAGAAAAACAAGCGAATGATCAAGGCAGACGCGGCGTTAAAGGCTGTATTCGGTGGCAAATCAACAGTGAACATGTTCGAGATGACTAAGCTGGTAAGCAAGCACTTGAAATAGCAGGGTCTTGCTTGCGGTGGAGAGCCGTGACCGCACCTCGACGACGCGCTGCGTCGACGGCCAACTTCGGCAGAGCTGCGTGGTGACCGACCTTCGCACCACTGGGCTGGCGATCTCGTAAGGCCGCCAAATGTTCGCTGCTTATCCTTTGGGGTGGCGACGCAGACTTTTCACTCTGCATGACCCTCCGAGATATTTCCTATTGCTCTGCAACGAATTTCTTTGCGGCCAGCTTTGAAGCTTTCAAAATTACGGGAATGAAAGCCGGCTCTTCTCAAATAGCCCAGGTGGCTAAGGCGAGGCAGGCCAGCTGGCGTTCAGTAAATTGATAGGGATGGTCGCATGGATATTGCGTCTTACCTGAAACGAATCGCCTATAATGGTCCGATCACTCCTACTGCCGAAGCGCTACGAAATCTGCATTTGGCCCACCTTCTAACAGTTCCCTTTGAGAATCTAAGTATCCATTCCGGCCAGCCAATCATCCTCGAAGATGAGGCGTTATTCGATAAAATTGTGACGCGACGACGCGGCGGCTTCTGTTACGAATTGAATGGCCTCTTTGCAGCCTTATTACGTGCGCTGGGCTTCAATGTAGTTATGCTTTCCGCCGGAGTTGCGAAGGCGGACGGCGGATTCAGTCCCGATTTCGATCACATGGCGCTGCTGGTTACGATGCAACAACGTTGGCTCGTGGATGTCGGCTTTGGCGATTCGTTCCGCCATCCGCTGGTTCTGGATGACCGGAGCGAGCAAAAGCAGGGCGACCGTGTCTATCGTATCGTTTCGGAGGAGAATCATTTTATTCTCAGGCGGCGCGATAGTGATGAATGGAAAGCTCAGTATCGCTTCACTCTACAGCCTTACAATTATGCTGACTACGCCGGGATGTGCCAATACCACCAAACTTCGGCAGAGTCACATTTCATGAGCGGCCGGATTTGCACTTTATTAACTACACAAGGGCGGATCACGTTGAGCGAGATGGGGCTAATTACGACTGTCGATGGCGGTGGGCGGCAGGAAAGAGTGCCGGCAAACGAGGAAGAGTATGCGTCATTGTTGCGCACGCACTTTGGCATTGCGCAGCAAGAGCCTGCACTAAAGGATAATGTACGGTTTGCTCGTGATGACGATAAAAACCTTAGTCAATGACCGCAAGATTACGGGATGTCCAGTACGGTAAAGTTCTCCCAACGATTTGTCAGGCTCAGTCCCGGACTGTTGTTATATAGGCCCGCTCCCTTCGCTAATAAAAAAGCTTGACGCAAAGCACTTTGACAGGCTCGTGGTATCGAAACCCGCGAACAAGTTACTGCTAACCCAATCCCTACTGATGCAGCTCTGAAATGATGTGCTCTATTGGGAGTCTTTGGTCTCATAAGCCAAGATTAGGACTTCAAATTTAGACGCCAGGCAGGATGAGTCAATACTTTTGCTAAGGCTTAGGTTGCATTAAGATGAATACACTCTATAGTGGATGTGAGATATAGCTGAAACAAGGTTATGTAGATGAATCAATTTGGCGCAAATATTCGCCCGCACGAGCGGGAACAACTGGATTCCTCCGTCTGTATTCAATTTCTCTTCATGCATCTGGCTTGTCTGCTCGTAATCTGGACAGGCGTTAGTACGGTTGCAGTCTTGATGTGTGTAGGTCTTTACGTCGTGCGCATGTTTGCAATAACCGCCGGCTTCCATCGCTTGTTCGCGCATCGCACCTACAAATCTGGCAGAGTTTTTCAATTCCTGATGGCTTTCACTGCGACCGCTGCTTATCAGAAGGGCCCTCTTTGGTGGTCCGCTCATCATCGCCGCCATCATCTTCACGCTGACACGGAAGAAGATCTCCACTCGCCGCTTACACGCACCTTGTGGCGTTCGCACGTCGGCTGGTTTTTGTCGCGCGACAGTCAGCAGACTGACTGGAAGTTAGTAGCTAACCTTAGCAAGTATGCCGATCTGCGCTTTCTTGATCGATATTACTCGTTTCCTCCGTTGCTGCTGGCAGGCTTTACATTCGTGCTGGGTTCAGCATTGCAGCGGTATGCGCCGGGTTTGGGAACATCAGGATGGCAGATGCTCGCCTGGGGATTCTTTATGAGCACAGTGCTCTTGTATCATGGAACGTTTACAGTTAATTCCCTCGCGCATATCTTTGGCAAACGACGTTTCGCTACCGCCGACAATAGCAGGAACAACTGGTTTGTCGCGCTAATCACACTTGGCGAAGGATGGCACAATAACCATCACTACTACGCTTCATCCGAGCGTCAGGGGTTTTACTGGTGGGAGTTTGACGTGTCGCATTACGCTCTTCAAATTCTTTCCTGGTGCGGAATAGTTTGGGGTTTACGAAAACCTCCCTCCGATTTAGCGGCTGCGCGTGAGATGGGCAACAAATCCTTCGAGATGGTATAGACTGCCCCCGTAGAATTCTATTTCCAAACTGATGGGCCATAATTATCTTCACCGGGAAGAAGATTAATCAATGACTGCAAAGAATGTTCTGTTACCCGAGGCACGCCGACGCGTGTTGACCCGCTCTGTTTTGGTCCTCTTTGCAGGAGTAGTGTTAGCGATCCCCTGTACGACACCCGCACAGACGCCGACCTTGCCAAGCGAGATCCCCGCTAAATTCGAACCGACGAACGAAGCATTTGATTACACAAGGCGCGACATAATGATACCGATGCGCGACGGGGTGCGGCTTCACACTGTGATCTTGATTCCCAAGGGAGCAAATAAATCACCGATCCTGCTCACACGTACTCCTTACGATGCGACCAAATTGACGAGCCATTCTGAGAGCTCCCACCTTGGCCCAATTCTGAGCGGGTATGATAACGCGACCGAGGTAATCGTTGAGGGTGGTTATATCCGGGTCGTGCAGGACATTCGGGGGAAGTATGGATCTGAGGGCGACTATGTGATGAATCGGCCGATGCACGGGCCACAGAATCCGACCCCGGTAGACCACGCCACCGACACTTACGACACGATCGACTGGCTGGTCAAGAATATCCCGGAGAACAACGGCAAGGTGGGGATCCTGGGCATTTCCTACGACGGCTTTCTACCATTGATGGCACTCATCAACCCGCATCCAGCGCTAAAAGTCTCAGTGCCGATGAATCCGATGGTTGACGGTTGGATGGGTGATGACTGGTTCCACAATGGCGCCTTCCGTCAGCAGGGGATGAGCTATATCTACGACCAGCAGGCGACGCGTACCAATGACCTCAAATGGTGGACCAGTCACTTCGACGACTACGACATGTTTATGCAAGCGGGATCGGCGGGCGACCTCGGGCGCCGCCGCGGCCTTGAACAGGTTGGCTTTTGGCGCAAGCTTCTTGAGCATCCCAGTTACGATGCCTTTTGGCGTGATCAGGCAGTTGACAAGATCCTCGCAAACCAGCCTCTCAAAGTTCCCGTGATGCTGGTCCATAGTTTATGGGACCAGGAAGATATCTACGGCGATATCGCTGTCTACAAAGCGATCGAACCGAAGGATACCAATAACGACAAGGTGTTCCTGGTGATGGGGCCCTGGCATCACGGACAGGAGATCAAGGACGGCAGCACTCTGGGCGCCTTGAAATTTAACAGTGATACCGGCCTTACCTTTCGCAAGGAAATGCTGCGTCCATTCCTGGATCAATATCTGAAAGACGACGCACCTAAGGCCGACATCGCGCCGGTCAGTGCGTTTGAAACAGGAACTAACAAGTGGCAGCGATTGTCTGCCTGGCCGACAGGCTGCGCCGCCGGCTGCACCGTTCGAGCCACACCTCTATATCTAAACTCTGGCCTGAAATTGAGTTTTGATGCTCCCAAGCCAGGCGATTCAGCGTTCGAGGAATACATTTCGGATCCGGCGAAGCCCGTGCCTTATCGAGCTCGGCCTATCGATGGCACGAGCTGGTCTCGCTGGCTTGTTGACGATCAGCGAGAAGCGTCTGGCCGTCCAGATGTAGCAGTCTTTGTTTCTGACACGTTAACCGCACCAGTGAAAATTAGTGGTGAACCAATAGCCAATCTCATCGCGTCCACCAGTGGTACAGACTCCGATTGGGTAGTCAAAGTGATCGATCTCTATCCTGACGAAGTCGCTGGTCAGCCCAACATGGGCGGCTATCAGCTTATGGTTTCAGGCGATATCTTCCGCGGCCGCTACCGGGAAAGTCTTGAGACGCCTAAACCGCTTGCGCCGAATGAACCCTTGCGCTATCGCTTTGCGCTTCCTACTGCCAATCACGTGTTTCTACCGGGGCATAAGATCATGGTGCAGATCCAATCCAGCTGGTTTCCTCTTTACGATCGAAATCCGCAAACGTTCGTACCGAATATTTTCTGGGCCAAGCCCGGGGATTACCGCAAAGCCACGCAGCGCATTTATCATGCGCCCGGCGATGGCCTGAAGTCTGCGACCTACATTGAATTGCCTCTGGTAGTGAAGCAATAGATATAAGCAAAGTTGTGGAACGAACGGATAGTGTCCCAGGCTCGCGGGATCAATACTTACCGCCGGACGTAATTAGTGTTTCTTCAGTTATGTATTATTGACTGAATCTCAACGCGCGCCCAACTAGTATCGGCACGCCTGCAGCCGCCAGATCCAGGCAGATTGCACCACCCATTCCAAGCTTCGAAGCAGACTGCCAGTCGTTGGGCCAACGAGCGTTGACCGGCGGAGAATTCGACGTTCATTGAGAAACAGAGCGTTGCGCCACTTCGGCGATGGCGGCGAGCGGGTGCGGTGTCCATGAAAAAGTTGCAAAGCTTAGTTTCGGATCGATTCTCGAACCGAGAAACCGTGGCATCCTGCTCGACATTATCGTCTTTGTCATAAGTCTGATTCTGATGACGATCGCCACGAGATTGTCTATGGATCTCGTTCGTCAGTCGGAAGAGGATTTGATGGCGAGAACTGCAATTGGTCTCTTCTTTGCCGGCGTCTTCTTTCTGCAGCCCCTGGGACCGCTTCTTAAACGTTGGTCTTTTCACCAGAGATACAAATTCGATACCAACTCCGCGGCAGGTTGCTTTCTTTTCGGGTTCATGTGGTTTTACATAGTGATGATGTTGTTGCTGTCCGGCACGGCCACCATAATTCTAACCGGCGTGCTTTCTGAAAACGGTTGGGCTGCCGGGGAATTTGGCTCGCTCTTAGTACTTGGAGGATTCTTTTTATCGATTGTGAATGCCGTATTCGTCTACCGGTTTTCTTATGACCAAAAAGAGAGCCGCGATGGAAGTTCCTGACAACCCCACACGCCGCGCTCCTCGGAGATTTCTTTATGTTCCTGAACGTCATTTGCCTTCAGCTTTTATGGAACTGCTTGACAGCTTCTACCTCTTTCTGGGAACACCTGACTTCAACCCCGCTGGGGAAACCCGGAAGTTTTACGATATCCTGGGCAGGTTTATTGTCATCAGCTTTTTAGCTCTGCTCGTGTATTTTCCGGCGCGCATCTTTTATTTGGCAGAGGATAAAAATCGTAAAATGGCGTTGCTGACTATGTTACTGGCGAATCTGCCGCTTATTGTCAGGGCTCTCGTTGCCTCGCCCCGCTGAACCAGCGGTTTCACAACGTGTTTCGCGTAAAGGAGCGAACGTGAAAAGAGCGCTTATTGTCGCATTAGCCGCATTGCTCGGGTGTTCTACTGCATCCAGCCGGACGCGAGATAAAACTCGGAAAGGGAGCAAAGCGGTGCAAGAGGTTTTGGCATTGAATAAGATTTGGGCTGATTCAGTAACAAAGGGAGATTCCGCGGCGCTTGATCGTCTGTTTGCGGATGATATTGTCGTAATCAGCGGTAGTGGCAAGGTCAGAGATAAGTCGGGAGAAATCAAGGATGCTGCCGGTCCTCCCGATCCTGAGTTTGCGTGGGTTCAACCTCTCACGACTGAAGATATGCGCGTCAGGATTTACAACGATGCTGCAGTTGTGACTGGTATTGCAAAATGGGGATTCAAATATAAAGGTCAGGCCGTAAATAACGAACGCCGTTACACGCATGTCTATGTCAAACAGAAAGGACGATGGAGAATGGTGACCCAGCAAATGAGTCCCAACCTGGTGTCGAAGTGACCAGCGAACCGCTTCTGCTGGTTGCTCCTGATCCACTCTTCGCCGCTACTTCCTATCCTTAAACACCTCATTTAGCATCGTGTGCCGGCTAACCAGCGGGATCTGTCGTCCATTGATGAAGAGATAGCGGATGGTTGTACGTGGCTCCAACATGTCTCCATCCGCGATTACAAGGTTCGCGATCTTGCCTTGTTCGATTGATCCGACGCGATCTGCGACGCCCATTATCTGGGCTGGGTAAAGCGTTACTGACTTCAACGCTTCAATCCTGGGAAGACCAAAAGCGGCGGCCATGCCGGCCTGGAAAGGCAGGTCCCGCACATGTGCGCCTGAATCACCAGTCGAAATACAGAATTTCACCCCCGCCGCTTGTAACTTCGCGGCATTTTCGTAGAGCGAATCGTATGCATCATCTTCGCGCAACGGCAGGTTAAGCACGCCGTCGAGAATAACGGGTACGTTATGTTCGTTTAGAAAGCCGGCGATTTTCGATCCTTCGCTCGCGCCGATAATGATAGGTTTCAGCTTCATCTCTTCCGCGAAGCTAATCGCACCTCGGATGTCGCGCTCGCGTTCTGCGCGAAAGATGACCGGACGCTCGCCGCGGGCATATGGAACCAGGGCCGCGAGCTTGAGATTCGTTACCGGACGCGGAACGGATTTAGGATCGTTCCGATAGGCGTCGTGCGCCCGCCCGTACGCTATGGCATCGCGTAACATGCGTCGAAGTTCTTCAACACGGCGATCGCGCTGTGTAATTGCGTCAGGCGTAACAGCCTGCTGAGACTGAAAACCGCCGCCCCCGCCCACGCGCGGAAACTCGATCATCAGGGCTGCCTCCGGCACAACCATCATCTCTCGGGGGCTGGTGCCGGCGAGATTAATGAATGCAGCCTGGCCCGAAATAATTCCACCTGAAGGCCGCGAAAGAACACTGGTGACGCCTGCTACACGCGTTACTGCGATATGCGAGCTATGCGGGTTGATAGACCATATAGCCGAGATGTTAGGGTTCATATCGCCGAGCTCCTGCGTATCGACAGTGCCCCTTGCGCCCGATGCAACTTCAACCAATCCCATATTGGTTCCGACATCTATCATGCCGGGGTAGACAGTCAGTCCGCGTGCGTCAATCTCCTGAGCACCCGCCGGAACTACGGCACTTCCGCCGACAGCCACAACCCGTCCGCCACTGACAACCAGTATGCCGTTGTCGATGTCCGCCCCGCTTACGGTGACGATCCGTGCGTTGCGTATTACGTACGTAAGAGCGGGTGTGTTTGTCATCTGAGCATCCACGCGATCTGTGTCCTGTGCGAGTACGGCTCCGGCGTCTGCCCGTAACAGAAGAAGAACAACCGCCATAAACATAAACGAGTAGCGGCGTACACCGGTGGCCCAGGTGCTTTCGATGATTTTCATGGCGTGTTGTCCTCTTGATCTTGTTGATCGTCGTCGTGCAGATAGGCGCGGCGGATCGCTGATGGGGCACGCGGCGGAGTGCCCCCCTGGGTCGGCGCCTTGTTGGCCTCTGCTTGCTCGAGAGTTCTTCGTTCCGCTTCGAGCTGCGGGCGGCGCGCAATGTCGGCCTGGCGATCGAACATCAGTTCGCCGTCAACGAACGTTTGCTCAACGTGGGCGTAAACGCTTAAGGGGTGCGCACTCCAGATAACCACATCGGCATCTTTACCGAGGTCAATTGAGCCTACTCGCTTATCAACACCCAGCTGGATCGCCGGGTTCAGAGTGACTAGTCTCAGCGCTTCTTCTTCTGTCAGCCCACCATATCGCATCATCTTCGCTGCATCGATATTGAGCCGGCGCGCTCGTTCATCAGAATCAGAGTTCACCGAGACCACGACGCCGTGTCGGGCCATGATCGCTGAGTTGTATGGAATTGCGTCGTAGGCTTCCATTTTGTAGCCCCAGAAATCAGCGAAAGTAGAAGCCATAGCTCCATGTCTCGCGATCTCTGCGGCGACTTTGTAGCCTTCGAGTACATGCTGGAAGGTTCTTACTTTGAAGCCAAAGTCATCCGCGGCACCGATGACCATCAGAATTTCATCTGCGCGGTAACAGTGGGAGTGCACGTAGCGTTTGCCTTCCAACACTTCGACTAGCGGATCCAGTTCAAGATCACGACGTGGGGGTATCAGATTCTTTCCCCCGCGTGCGATGCCGGCCTTATAGTCGTCCCAGTCACTCTTGTAATCACGGGCGCGCACAAACGCGTCTCGAATTGTTTGTTCAACTCCCATTCGTGTCGCGGGATAACGTGGTTGCAATCCAGGCAGCGTGAAGTTAGTGCGCTTCGGATTCTCGCCCAGGGCGAACTTAATTCCAGGCGTCGCGTCCGGGAAAAGAAAATCTGCCGCCGGGTGTCCCCACTTAAATTTAACGGTTGTGCTCAGTCCTCCGATGGCGTTGCAGGACCCGTGAAGCAACAGCGCGGAGGTCGTGCCGCCTGCCAACTCCCGGTATATTCCAATCGCTGTTGGATTCAGGATGTCCTGTGTTCGTGCCATCGATGTAACAGACTTCGTACATTCGTTTACTGAGCCGTCCATCATCGTATGGGAGTGGGCATCGATAATTCCTGGGAGGACAAACTTGCCGGTCGCGTCGATAATGCGAGCGCCTTCCGGTGACAGATTTTGACCGATAGCAGCAATCTTGCCATTGCGGATTAGGATGTCTGTGCTCTGAAGCGTCCCGTGTGACACTGTAAGCACCGTGGCATTTCTTATGAGAGTGTTCTGCGGCGCCGCGACTGCCCGGTTTTGCGCTTCCACGCCGCGCGTCGCCAGAAGGATCAGACACGCAAGTATCAGCAGTTTCTTCATGTCAGTCTCCAAACAAAGCATCGACTTTCGTGACTTGTCGCACAGGCTGCAATGCCTGTCATATAGATGGTGGAGTGGCTGCCGGTTGCGGTGGAGATGCCGTTGCGCGAGTAGCGCTGAACGATCCCGAACCGCGGCCGACGACTTGTACTGTGCCGCGCATTTGGCTCCCGGTAAGAGTGCCGGTGAATATCGCGTCGGTCGTTTGACTTCCTGGCGCAGCCAATGTGATTGGAACAGTAAAATTGACACTACCCGCGTCGCTGGTGCCGTTAGCAATAGCCCCTGAACCCAGTTGTCCCTGAAGCGAGCCAGTCAGGCGTCCGCCCTGTTGTTGTAGATTAAGCGTGGCCGTAAACTCCTGTTTCTCATTTCCCGATCCGCTGAGGTTGACGGTGAGCGACCACGTGCCGGAAACGTTCGCGCCGTCGGGGCTTCCAGTATCAGGCCGGAGTTCCACCGGACGCCCGTCTATGAAGACGTGCATGATGCGCCGGTTCTTATCCAGGATATCGCCGCGCGTGATTGTCAGGTTCGCAATTTTGCCGGGCTCGATCGAACCGAGTTGTGATCCCACTCCCAGAATTTCCGCGGCCCTCAACGTTAAAGCTTTGACAGCCTCGTCGCGTGATAGTCCGTTCTCAACTGCCTTCCCGGCGTTCGTGAGGTAGTCGGACATCGAAGTCATTCCGCCTGACTGAAAAGCGAAACGTACGCCTGCGGCCGCCAACCGCCCTGCAGTCTTCGGGGCCTCGACGCGTTCACGCAGGACTCGCAGCGGTTCGGGTTCGACTTCATTGGACGCTGCAGACATGCGCTTCGGGAAGTTCATAGAGAGCAACACCGGAACATTCAGCGATTTCAGGCGGCTGGCGACGCGATCTGCTTCCTGCCCACCGTTGATAATCAACTGAAGATTGAACTCGCGCGCGAGATCCAGCGCGCGCTCGATCTCACGCTGCGAGTTCGCCATCATGATCACCGGAACCTCCTT
>JBHENH010000005.1:11750-22774 GCA_046262135.1 Pyrinomonadaceae bacterium | reverse complement strand
GACTTATCCTGATCCGGGCGCTTTAGACCGATCGGATTTCGCTCGTAGATTTCATTTGCCTCCCGGTAGCGTCGTGCATCCAGAAGCATCTGCCGCACCGACGAAAAAACACCCATCAGCGATCCCGGATACTGGCCACCGCCCAGCGCGTTGAGACCAATGTAGAGCGCGACAGGCGATCGCACGATCATCTGCTGTGGTGAGTCGCCCGCGAGGTTAACAATGGCGGACTGGCCCAGGAACACGTTGCCGCGCGGCGCCGTTTGAGCGGATGTAATTCCAGCGTTCCGCGCTGCCTCAATCTCAGTACCGCCGGGGCGAATGATATCCGAAGCAAGGATTTCCGGTTGCAGTCCGGGTAGTTGCGTCGAGTTAGGCGAGATTGCCGAAGGCGCGCTTTGACCAAAAAGTCCGGCGAATCCACCTGCGCCCGGACTGGGACTCGGTGAGGGGGTCGGCCGAGGCATGCCGAGCGTGGTACTACTATCGATAATGCCGGGGTAAACGGTCAGTCCCGCGCCGTCGATAATTCGCGCGTCGGCCGGCGGACTGGCAGCGGGGCCTACCGATGCAATCAACCCGTCGCGAATAATGACTGTTCCGCGTTCTATAGGTGGGCCGGAAACAGGGATGATGCGCGCGTTAGTAATTGCGTACGTGTCCGTCGCGCTGTGTTGCTGACCGTTGGCGCGAAGCAGGTCTGACGCAAGCAGACATAGGACGACCAACAATACCGCAGCCGCACCGAGACGCCGGAAATGTTTGTTTGACATAACTCGTTCGTTTCTCAGAGCTGTACGCAATCCTTTGTGACGAGGCGGATGCATCTAGACTAACGGAACATGAAATTGAGGACGAGAAAATACAGGAAGCAGAGAGCGCAGTAAAGAGCGAAGTTGTCGCAGGAGCCGCCCAGGGAAGGCATAAACAGCTTGGGATCAGGCAAAAAAAGGACGCGATGAATCATCGGGCCCTTCAAATCAAATCGGACCGAAAGTTATTGGTCGCTGGAAGCTTTGTTTCCTTTGTCGACTACAGGTTTCAATGCCTGGAACGTCGGTGGCCATAAGCCGATGAAGATCCCTGCCTCTTTCTTACCTGAAAGAAACAACGCGATTGAAGCCCCGATAGAACCCAAAGTCAAAATGTGAAACAAACTGATACCGGTTTTATCCTGTGTGGACTTGTCTACCGTTTTGAGCATGGACTCTGCCGCGTCTCGGCCAGCAGCTGTTTCCATCTTCGTTTGCGTGCCGACTCCTGTAAAAGTACTTTGTGCTGTTGCCATCCCTTGATCCCTTCCTTGTTCAATGATTAAACACCTTACCCATACAGCAATCCGCTGAACGAATGAGGCAGATTGAGATACGGACAAAAACATAAAAACGCTATGAGTCGACTATCTCATCCCAATCGTCCCGAACTAGTCACATACGGAACACGGTGAAATTTTATTTGTGGAGAAATATGATGGGCGCGTGTCGGCTCATGAAGCCAATTCACATACGAGTATCTCGAGTTGCAGCCGAGGGGTGGCTTGCGAGGTTTTAATAGCCAGATCGGCCGCCGCAATCAGTTGGATTCCGCGCGCTATCTTTGTATCCGCGCTTTGCCTCAATGTATGCATAAACGCATCACGCTTTGCTGGAGGCCCGTAGACGAGCCTGAAGGCTTCGTCTTTTGATCCGCGCTTAAGCAGTTCCTTCGCCAGTGCCAGCCGATGGTAATTACCGGTGATGAGGCCCAGTAACATAACAGGCGGAACATCGTCCTCAAGCAGGCGGTGTAGTGTGTCGAGGGCTTTGCGACGGTCGGCCGCGACCAACTGATCTCCAAGATCAAAATTGGAAAGTTCCCGAGAACGATCGATCAATTCGTCAACCAGATTTGGTGTAATTCGATGAGTGTCCACTGCGGCGGCGGCGAGTTTATCGAGCTCTGATGCGAGGGTCTGCAAGTTTGTTCCTACCAACCGAACGATCTCGCTCAGGACAGGCTCATCCGCGGTCATCTTAAGCTCTTTCAAACGTCTTCGAGCCCAGGCCTTGGCCTCTGCATCCTTCACAGCAGGGAAATCCACGACGGTGCAATCCGTCAGCAGGGTCTTTGTAAGTTTCTTTCGTTTATCAAGATCGTCGGAAGTGAAAATCAATACGGTGGACTGGCACGGACGTTGAAGGTAACGAATGATGACATCTTCATCTGCTTCACGGAGCTTCGCGAAATCCTTTATCAGCACAACTCGGCGTTCCGACATCATCGGAAGTTGTTCCGCTGCCGCTATCGCTGTCATGGCTGGGACGGTGAGGAGGCTGAAAGAAGATTCATTAAACTCGCGTATCAACGTGCCGCTGAGTGCTACATCGGCAATCGTGCGGGCGGACGAATCCCGAAGATAAGCTTCACATCCAACCAGCAAATAAAGAGGCTGAATACGACCGGCACTTAAGTTTTTTTCGAGTTCAGAGCGCGAAAGCGTAGTCATTTCTGAATTTGAATCGCGTTGGTCAGGGTAGAAACGATACTCTCTGCGAAGTTGCGGGCCATGCGCTGCACAGCGGGATCTTCTTCGTTGAAGAAATTACGTGGATCGTTCGCAAATTCATATTCGCCGCGAAACACGAAGTTTTGATTATCGTAAAGGACTCGATTTTCGGTTTGGTCTCGCACCGTTATAGCGGCTTCAATTGTGACCTCGAAGATTCTTGCCCGACCCTTATCATCCAGCAGCACCCCACTGTAACTAAAACTCTTGATGATGCCCTCTATAACAGCATCCGCTCCTTCCCGGCTACCTTGAACTCTTAATCCGCGACCGCGATGAATCAACTCGTTTACAACAGCCTCTGTAAAACGCGATTCGAGTTTGTAGCGGAGGGCGTTATTCTGAAATGCCGGGACGGCAACTGTCTTAATGCGGGATGGAAGCTGGTTTTTCGTAACCGGCTTATAGCATTCGGCAAAGCCGCAGAGGAAAAACAGTGATGCGGTAAAAATGGCGGCGCGCAGAATTTTATGAAGCATTGGAATCTTGTTTTGCGTTAGGATACCAGGCAGAAGACATCAGCGCGCCTACGTCCATTACGTGGGTCATCGAATCGAGATTGAGATTGTCTCGCAAAGCTCTGGTTGCGGCAAGCAGTCAAGCACGCGTGGTTCAGCACCGGCAAAAGAGTATTTCGGTTGGCTTGAGCGCCCCGACGGAGATCCGTCCCCAAACTTTGTCATCCGGATGGAATAACAAACAACTATGAAGCGTGCTTTGCGGATTGCGTTGGCGATCGTTGCCGTCGCGTTACTGGGAATAGTTTTCGTTCGTTACAACAGCTTCATTGATTTTCCAGTCTATTATCTTTCAGGCCGCTCCTTAATCGCCGGCCGGACAAATCTGTATGCTCCAGAATTTTCCGGTGGGCCTCTGCTGAACTATCGATACCCTCCGTTCTTCATCGTTGTGTTCGGATTTCTCGGCTTCCTGCCATATTTATGGGCGGCGTACATTTGGTACTGGGTGTGTGTAGTTTCAATCGCGGGATGTATCTTCACCGTACGCACGTCAGTTAAGGAGTGGCAAGGCAGTATAGGAATCGGCCCTCAGGGTCACGCCGTGTGGATAATCGCCCTGCTCGCCGTCGGACAATATTTTGTTTTGGCGCTTCATGCAGGGAATGCTCACCTGCTGGTAGTTTTCCTGCTGTTTTACTCACTGCATTTTGCGCTGCGTAGAGAAGATGGCTGGGCAGCGCTTCTTATGTCGCTGGCGATCACCATTAAGTTTTTCCCAATCCTGATGCTTCCTTACTTTGCAATAAAACAACGCTGGAAACTTTTAGCTTTAGTCGGGTTATTCCTGATCGTCATAAATCTGCTGCCGGCCGGCTATTTTGGATTTCGTCGTAATGTTGAGTTGCTGAAGGATTGGTACGGCGAGGTCGTTGTGATTCAGGAGCCGCGAGAAAAAAATGCGCAAATAAATATTTCATTAAAGGGAGAATTGCGGCGAACTTTTACTCACGTCGACTACTCAACCCGGGGACGGGGAACTGAAAGCACAGACACGGATTATCCTTCAGTGAACATTGCTTCGGTCCCCCAGGTGACGTCAGATCGAGTATGGATAGCGCTCTCCGCGGCGCTCGGTTTAATGGCGTGCGTAGTCATTTGGAAAGCCTCAGGCAGTTTTTCACGCACAGATCACGTAACAATGAACGGCAGCACGGTAAGGCGAAAACAAGACTCCACCCAGCTTCGCCTGAAGGAGCCAATCGAATACAGCCTGATAATATGCCTCATTCTCATTGTTGGGCCGTTTACGGCGAAAATGTATTTCATGATATTGCTGTGGCCGGTAACGTTTTTAGCCAGCTTTGCAATGAAACGTACAGACCCTGTCGCCAGAATCAGCAAATACGTCCTCTTGTTTATCGCGGCAGCAAACGTCGTACTACCATTGATTCCGGGACGAGACCTTCAGCGATGGTTGCTCGTGATAGGCACGGACTTCTATCTAACTGTTTTGCTGATGCTGGCCTTGATATTGACGCTTGTCTCCGGGCAGTCGGACCACCCTGCTCAGGTCTGGCAATAGTTCGAATCTTAGAGAGCCTGCCTGATGACGTCGGCTGCCCTAACCGCTTCCACCGCGGCCGCCACATCATGCACGCGGACAATGTGCGCGCCTTTTAAAACCGCCGCGGTGACCGAAGCGATTGTCCCGTGAAGACGTTGATCAGAGGGCGCAGGATTGCCACCCTCATCGGCGAGAATCCGGCCCAGGAAGGATTTTCGTGATGTTCCAATTAGAAGAGGGAAGTCTGGGAAAGCCCCGATGATCTGATCGAGCCTCGCAATCAATTCAACATTCTGTTCCTGGCTCTTGCCGAAACCTATTCCCGGATCGATCACAATTGATTCGTCTTTGACGCCACGGCACTTGGCCATGGCAATGCTGCTCCGCAGGCCTCTCTTCACTTCCTCGAATATGTCAGGTACCGGCGGCAGACGATGCATCGTAGCCGGCGTGCCCCGGGAATGCATCAGCACCAAACCGGCGCCACATTTTGCTGCCTCATCAGCAATGTAAAAATCGAAGCGCAAGGCTGAAATGTCGTTGACAATTGCCGCACCTTCTCCGAGCGCCGCCCGCGCGACCGAAGCTTTGGTTGTGTCGATGGAGATCGGGACGGAGCTTCTCTTAGCTAACTCGCTGATCACAGGCAGGACACGCCTCAGTTCCTCTTCAGGGGTTACGACGGCAGCTCCCCCGGGACGAGTTGATTCACCACCGACGTCGATAATGTCCGCGCCATCTGTGATCATCTGTTCAGCGTGAGCAACCGCTTTGTCGAAAGAAAAAAACTCGCCGCCGTCGCTGAAACTGTCCGGGGTGACATTGAGAACACCCATAACAAGCGTCCGTTGACCGATGGGAAGGCTGCGACTACCCGCGATTAGCCAGTTCCGAATCATGTGTTAGATGATAAGGGAAGAGAAGAGAGATTTTCCATTTATCATATCTAATTTCTCATTTGTCATTGTGGACCAAATAAATACAAGTTCGCATCTAACTGGCTTCCGGCAATTACCAATGAAAAATGAGAAATGGTACGTGGAAAATCAGTGCGGGGTGCGCTGCCGGAAATAACAAAGGGAACAGGTTGTTCACCTGTTCCCTTTTGCTTTTTCCTCTGCCCCGCCTTCCTAGGCTGGCGCCGGGTTTCCACCAGTAATTGGTGGCAGGATGGGCTTCAGCGGTTTGGCGGTCGGTTCCTTTAACTGAGGTCGACCGTCATCATCGCCGAGGTCGCTGACGGGTTGCGTGTCATCTAATGGTAGGCCAGCAACGACGCGCCGGATCTCGACGCCGTCAAGCGATTCGCGTTCGAGCAGGCATTCAGCCAAACGAATCATGACGTCGCGATTCTCCTCAATGATGCTCTTGGCCCGTTCATACTGAGCCGTAATGATCTTCTTTACTTGCTGGTCGATACGAATCGCAGTTTCTTCCGAGAAGTCGCGATGCTGCGCAATTTCGCGTCCCAGGAAGATCTGCTCTTCCTTTTTGCCAAAGGTCAATGGTCCCATTTCGGACATGCCATACTCACAGACCATAGCACGCGCCAGTTCGGTAGCGCGTTCGATATCGTTTGACGCGCCGGTCGTGATGCTCCCAAGGAACGTATCTTCTGCGATTCGCCCACCCATCAGGATGGCGATCTGTCCCAGCAGATATTCTTCGCTGTAGTTATGCCGATCGCCTTCGGGCAATTGTTGAGTCACGCCAAGCGCCATGCCTCTTGGAATAATAGTTACCTTGTGAACAGGATCAGCATTCGGCACTTTCAGCCCTACGAGCGTGTGGCCTGCTTCGTGATACGCGGTGACTCTCTTCTCTTCATTTGAGATCACCATGCTCTTGCGCTCGGCGCCCATCAAAACCTTGTCCTTTGCCAATTCAAAGTCGCCCATGGCAACCAACTTTTTGTTGTAACGAGCCGCATTCAGGGCGGCTTCGTTCACAAGGTTGGCCAGATCGGCGCCAGTGAAACCAGGAGTGCCACGCGCAATGACACTGATGTCTACATCCTCACCCAGCGGGATCTTGCGTGTATGAACTTTCAATATTCCTTCGCGACCGCGCACGTCAGGTCGAGAAACGACAACGCGACGATCAAAGCGCCCAGGCCGCAGTAGCGCTGGATCCAAAACATCCGGACGGTTGGTAGAAGCAATCAGAATTACACCATCATTTGACTCAAACCCGTCCATTTCGACGAGCAGTTGATTCAAGGTTTGTTCACGCTCATCGTGTCCACCGCCCAGGCCTGCTCCCCGGTGGCGGCCTACGGCGTCAATCTCATCGATGAAGATGATGCATGGTGCATTTTTCTTGCCCTGCTCGAAAAGGTCACGAACACGGGACGCGCCCACACCTACAAACATTTCCACGAAATCGGAACCCGAGATGGAAAAGAAAGGCACATTGGCTTCTCCGGCGATTGCTCGCGCGAGCAATGTCTTACCCGTTCCGGGCGGTCCCATCATTAGCACGCCTTTGGGAATTCGTCCGCCCAGTTTTTGAAACTTCTGGGGCTCCTTAAGAAACTCAATAATCTCCTGCAGTTCCTCTTTCGCTTCCTCAACTCCGGCTACGTCTTTGAATGTCACACGCTTCTGCTGATTATTAAGCAGCTTGGCTCGCGACTTACCAAACGAGAGTGCCTTGTTGCCCCCTGACTGCATTTGCCGCAGCATGAAAACCCAAATACCGATAATAAATAGGAGTGGCGCCCATGTGATGAGCATCGGCCAGATATAACTGCTGCTGCCGGAATCATCTTCAAACTTGGGGACCTTGGGCTGGCCGTTGACTTGTTCATTGGCCTTCTTGAACAACTCATTCTTCATCTGGTCGTTTGTGAGTTGCGCGCGGAATTCCTGATTACGCGTGTCTATAGCGACCGTTTCGTTCTGCTTGACGGTAAGCTGCTTAATTTCAAGCTCATCAATTTTCTTGTAAAGGGTAGTAAGGTCGATGGGTTGAGTGTTTCTGCCGGAGGGATTCACCAGCTTATACAGCAGCAGCGCCCCCGCGATTATCAACAACCAAAAAATTATTTGTCTAGCTGTGGAACTCAAAGTCATTAAAGCCTCCGACTCAGATCATACCTTATCCCGACTGACTTTGTCGCTTTACGGCAAAGAGGTTTCGGCGTTTGCTGAAACCATACGAACGATTGTTTGATGCCCCTTCACAACTCACTGGTTGTGCCCTTTACGTCTTCTTAGAACCCGGTGAAAGATCGAAGTTCCGCAAATCCCCTGACCTCCTGATGCAAAACTGCGACGTCCGTCGTGGGCGTCAACGGGTTGGAATTTTAGAAGCCGGGGCGCGCTTTTTCAACCTCTTTTTGGCCGATAACTCAAGCATTCGCCGGTTTCGCAGAACGCTCATTCCGCCCGGCAATTCCGCGATTCGACCACCTCTCCCCGGCTCCAGCAGGCGTTCGACAGCCAGCAGATGAACCATTTCAAGCCGTCGCAGATGACCCCGCGACCGTAAAATCCATTCCCGTAAAGCCCGTCGCCGGACAGCTGCCGGCGCTTGCAACAGAACCTCTACGCTCAGCTTGCCAGATCCGGTTTCATTATTTTTCGCCGGGCCCTCGCGTGCCGATTCGAGCAGACGAGTTGCCTCATGCGAGAGCGCCGCCGCATCTTCGCTTAATAGCGTGGCCGTACGACTGAGCGTTTCAACAATACGGTTATTAAACGACTTCATTAGCGGCAACAGTTGTTTGCGAACCCTGACCCGGGAGAAGCTTTCGTCGTCGTTCATTTCGTCAACTCTAAAATCGAGATTCAGTTTTCTGCAGTAAGCTTCGGTATCGACGTGGCGGGCCCAGGAAAGAAGCGGACGAATCAGTTTTATTTCGGATCCTTGTCTAATCTCTCGCACGGCGGGCGTCCCGCTTAATCCTTCCGCAGCACTGCCACGTAGGAGTCTCAAGAGAATGGTCTCTGCCTGATCGTCCAGCGTGTGACCGGTTACCACGAAATACGAACTATTGCGCGCGGCCGTTTGCTCCAAAAACCTGTAACGGATCCTGCGGGCCGCTTGTTCAAGATTCTGTGGATGCTTCGCGGTTACCCGTTTAAGACTAGATCTACGGGACACGACATCATGTCCCCGCTCCTCGGCCAATTGCGCAACCCATAAAGCATCCTTTCTACTCTTTGGCCGGAGTCCGTGATCCAGATGGGCGACGATAAATTTGACATCGAGTTGACCGTTGGCGACCAGTTCATCAAGCCCAACCAACAAAGCAGTAGAATCTGCCCCGCCTGAGACGGCGACTACGACCGTTGCGTCTGAAACTGGCAACTTGAGTCGTTGCCATTCATCCAGCAGCCTCGCCGCGAAGGTTGAAAGCTTGCGATTGGCGGCCCTGATTTTTTTAGAATCTTTTTTCGTCATCCTCGTGGATTGTTCACTCCGCGAGCTAGACCGTCAACTGTGCTCTTGCACAACTCATTCAATTCTGCGCTTGACATTGGCTGGTCCAGACGCTACTAATGCAGACACCCCAAGTGGACAGCAATACATCTAAATAGTTCTCCCGCAAAAAGAGTTTCGAGAGGTCAACTGATGAAAGCACGAATATTTGTGTGTGCGCTGCTACTCGCACTTCTTACTTTCCAATCAACTCCTATCACCGCAGATGAGGGCATGTGGACCTTCAACAATGTGCCTCGAGCGGAAATAAAACGAAAATACAGATTTAAAGTTACTGATTCGTGGGTGCGTAAGCTACAGTTGGCGTCGGTACGATTTAACAATGGCGGTTCAGGATCCTTTGTGTCGCCAAACGGATTGGTTCTTACGAATTATCACATCGTTGAGGACATTGTTAACGAAGTAAGCACTCCACAAAAAGATCTGGCCAAGGAAGGATTTGTAGCCCGCACTCGCGCCGAGGAAATCAAGGCACCGAGTCTCGAATTGAATGTCCTCGATAGCATTGAAGACGTCACACCCCGTATTAACCGCTCGGTTAAGGCAGGCATGTCAGATGCTGCTGCCTTTGACGCGCGGCGAGCGGAAATGTCAGCCATTGAGGGCGAATCGACGAAAGCCACTGGCTTACGATCGGATGTCGTGACTTTGTATCAGGGCGGTCAATACAACTTGTACCGCTACAAAAAATACACAGACGTTCGGTTAGTTTTTGTTCCTGAATTTCAAGCCGCATTCTTTGGCGGCGACCCCGACAATTTTAACTTCCCACGTTTCAACATCGATATGGCGCTCGTTCGCGTTTATGAAAACGATCAACCCGTGCATCCAGAGAGCTTTTTGAAATGGTCGAAGTCCGGCGTGAATGATGGCGAGCTCGTGTTTGTTACCGGCCACCCTGGTTCAACGGCGCGACTGGACACTGTTGCTCATCTGGAAGAATTGAGAGAAACAAGCATTCCCATAGTGATCCGTTTACTTGAGCGACGCGAGGCGATGTTGAAGAAATACATGGCGCTTGGTGACGAACAAAACCGGCAAGGCCAAAACCAATTAAACAGCGTACAGAACAGTTTGAAGGTTTATCGCGGCCAGCTCGCTGGGCTAAAGGACAAAGCCCTCATGGATCGCAAGTCGAGCGAAGAGGCTGCCTTGCGCAAATCGATTTCGGCTAGTCCCGACCGTCAGAAGATGTACGGCGACGCCTGGGAGGCAATTTCGAACGCTCATCAGAAACTGCCTACTTATATCCGCGAGAGACGAATTTTTGATCAAGGTAGCGGCTTTAATAGCACGTTGTTCACCATTGCCCGAACTCTGGTTCGCCTCGCGGCAGAAAACGAAAAACCAAATTCCGAGCGGCTACCCGAGTATATCGATGCCCGTCGAGCCTCGCTTGAGCTGACACTCTATTCGCCAGCGCCAATCCATGACGATTTCGAGAAACTTAAACTAGCCGACTCACTCGGCTTCATGGTGGAGCTTCTGGGCGCGGATCATCCGCCGGTGAAGCAGATACTAAACGGCAAAGCTCCGGAAGCGCGTGCCAGCGAGTTAATCGATGGCACGAAACTGAAAGACGTGGCATATAGAA
The DNA here is from genome assembly GCA_046262135.1 of Pyrinomonadaceae bacterium. Classification (GTDB taxonomy): domain Bacteria; phylum Acidobacteriota; class Blastocatellia; order Pyrinomonadales; family Pyrinomonadaceae; genus PSRF01. Next base: position 12,164 of record JBHENH010000005.1, on the reverse strand, counting down.
AAGAGCTAGCCGCCGGCGGGCGTGCGGCGATTGAGTCGTCAACTGACCCCATGATCGTTCTGGCACGCACGATTGACCCAAAAGCGCGGGAACTACGGAAGCGATTCGAGAGTGAGGTGACGGGTGTAGAGCGAGCCAACTACGCAAAAATTTCGCGCGCGCGCTTCGACACCGAAGGAACCAAACTGTATCCCGACGCCACGTTCACGCTGCGCCTGTCTTATGGCGTGGTTAAGGGGTATAAGGAGAACGGGAAGAACATTGCGCCTTTTACCACGCTCGGCGGTTTATACGATCGTTCTAGGCAATTTAAGTCCGAGTTCCCCTATAACCTGCCGCCGCGATGGGTCGAGAAAAAGTCCGCCGTGGCCTTGAAAACACCATTTAATTTTGTTTCTACGAACGACATTATTG